>JANMWQ010000527.1:0-6790 GCA_031394085.1 Rhizobacter sp.
CTTCAAGGCCTCGTCGACGCTCATCTGCAGCACGATCGCGTCGACCCGCGGCACCATCAGGAAAAAGCCCGAGGTCGGGTTCGGCGTGGTCGGCACGTACACGCTGAGGTAGTCGCCCGGCAGGTGCAGCGCGGCCTCGCCACCCGGGCGGCCGGTGACGAACGCGATGGTCCAGCTGCCCTGGCGCGGGTACTGCACCAGCACCGCTTCGCGGAAGGCGTTGCCGCTGCTGGAAAACAGCGTGTCGGAGACCTGTTTGACCGAGCTGTAGATCGACTTGACGATCGGGATCTTGCTCAGCACCCGGCTGCCCTGTCGCAACCACCACTGCCCGACGATGTTGGTCGCGAACACGCCCGTGACCAGCAGGCCGAGCAACATGACGATCACGCCGAGCCCGGGAATGCGCAGCAGCATGTCGATCGCCGGCTCCGCGGCCGCTGGCAGCACCGCCTTGCCGGCGTTCAGGAACCATCCGAACACGCCGCCGAGCAGGCCGAGCACGGCCTGCAGCACCCAGATCGTGATGGTGAGCGGCAGCCAGACGAGCAGGCCGGCGATGAGGTATTTCTTCACGGGGTTTCCTGCGCTGGCCGGGCCGTCACTTGCTCTCGCTCTTCGGCGCGGCCGGAGGCGGGGATGGCGACGGCGCGGCGGAAGCAGCAGGCGCGGCATCGCTCTTCGCGGCAGTCGCAGGCGCGGGTGCCACGGTGTCGGACTTGTCGGCCTTGTCGGACTTGTCGGACTTGTCGGACTTGGGGGCGTCGGCCGTGGCGCCGTCGGCCGGCTTGGCCTCGGGTGCTTTGTTGCCGCCGCGGAAATCGGTGACATACCAACCCGAGCCTTTGAGCTGGAATCCGGCGGCGGTGACCTGCTTGACGAAGGTGGATGCGCCGCATTCGGGGCACAAGGTCAGCAGCGGGTCGGACATCTTCTGCAGCACATCCTTCGCGTGCCCGCAGGTGCTGCAGCGATAGGCGTAAATCGGCATGGCCTGGCTTTTGCCCTTCTTTTTTGAACGGAAAATTCGAAAGGAGAATTTCGGACAGAAAACCGCGAAGTATACGGCGCGGCACGCACTCGCCGCCGGGCGTGGCGGGTGAATCAGCGCCAGTGCAGCCACAGTTGCGAGCCGGCGACCCCGAGCGCCAGACCCGCGGCGAGCCAGATCACCGCACGCAGCGCCCGTCGCGTGCGCCGCTGCTCGAGGATCAGCGCCTCGAGCAGCCGCTGCTCGGCGGCAGCGCGCGGCTGCAGCGCGTGGTGGATCAGGCGCGGCAGCTCGGGCAGCAGCTGCACGTAGCGCGGCGCCTCGCGCTTCAAGCCTTCGACGAAGCCGAGCCAGCCGACCTGCTGGTTCATCCATTGCTCGAGGAACGGCTTGGCGGTGTTCCACAGGTCGAGCTCGGGGTCGAGCTGGCGGCCCAGGCCTTCGACGTTCAGCAAGGTCTTTTGCAGCAGCACGAGCTGCGGCTGGATCTCGACGTTGAAGCGCCGCGAGGTCTGGAACAACCGCATCAACACCTGGCCGAGCGAGATGTCTTTGAGCGGCCGGTCGAAGTGCGGTTCGCACACGGCACGGATCGCGCCTTCGAGCTCGTCGACGCGGGTGTTCGCCGGCACCCAGCCGGATTCGACGTGCAGTTCGGCGACGCGCTTGTAGTCGCGCCGAAAGAACGCGATGAAGTTTTGCGCGAGGTATTCTTTGTCGACCTCGGTCAGCGTGCCGACGATGCCGAAATCGAGCGCGATGTAGCGGCCGAAGGTCGCTGGCGCGACCGACACCTGGATGTTGCCCGGGTGCATGTCGGCATGAAAAAAGCCGTCGCGAAACACCTGCGTGAAAAAGATCGTGACGCCGTCGCGTGCGAGTTTCGGGATGTCGACACCGGCGTCTCGCAGCCGCTGCACCTGGCTGATCGGCATGCCGTACATGCGCTCCATCACGATCACGCTCTGGGTGCACAGATCCCAGACCATCTCGGGGATCAGGATCACATCGAGGGTGGCCATGTTGCGGCGCAGCTGCGCGGCGTTGGCGGCCTCGCGCACGAGGTCGAGCTCGTCGTGCAGGTAGTTGGCGAACTCGGCAACCACTTCGCGCGGCTTCAGGCGCTTGCCGTCGGCCGAGAAACGCTCGACCCAACGCGCCAGCGTGCGCATCAGCGCGAGGTCGTCGTCCATCACTTCGAGCATGCCGGGCCGAAGCACCTTGACCGCGACCTCGCGGCCGTCTTTGAGCTGCGCGAAATGCACCTGCGCGATCGAAGCGCTCGCCACCGGCTCGGTGTCGAAACGCGCGAAGATCGCGTCGATCGGCTTGCCAAACGCCTTCTCGACCAGCGCCCGCGCCTGCGCCGCCGGGAACGGCGGCACGCGGTCCTGCAGCTTGGCGAGCTCGTCGGCGAAGTCGGTCGGCAGCAGGTCGCGCCGGGTCGACAGCACCTGGCCGAACTTGACGAAGATCGGGCCGAGGCGCTCCAGACCCAGCCGCAGGCGCTCGCCGCGCGGCGCGTCGAGCGTGCGGCCGATCGTCATCACGCGAACCAGCAAGCGCACCCAGCGCTGGCGAAAGCTGGATAGGGCCAGCTCGTCCAGCCCGTAGCGCAGAACCGTGACCGTGATGAAGATCAGCCGCGCAAGGTGCCTCATCTCGGCGGAAATCCCGCCGCGCCGCTGCGCCCTCGCGTCACCAAGCCGTTCAGGGTGCGCACCGCCTCGCGCAACCCGGCTGCGACCCCGCCGGCAACGCGTGCGATCTCGCGCGCCGGCGCCTGGCCGACGACGCCGGCGAGGTCGTCCTGCACATCCCAGCGCAGGTTGTCGAACAGCCAATTCAGGTCGGTGGCGAAGACGGCATCGCCGGCCACCTCGACTTTCGGCCGGGTGCCCGTCAGCGCCTGCGCCATCGCCATGGCGGGGTTCGAGGCATCGATGCTGACGCGCAGGTCGGGCTCGGGCAGCGCTTCGTCGCCGCACCACTCGATCAGCCCGGCGGGGGTGACGCAAAACGCGGTCGACGGCAACGCCGGCAGCAGTGCTGGCCAGCCGTCGAAATGCAACTGCATGCAACGCCCCGCGTGTGCGCGCATGCGATCGGTCGCGACCGGCTCGGACGCGAGCACGTGGTTGACGAGCAACGTGACGCGCTCGATGGCCGCGCTGCCGAGCAGCGTGTTGAGAGTGTGAAACATGCACGGATTGTAGGCATGCACCCGCGCGCCGCCCCCCAGAGTCGCAGCTCGAACGGCGCTGCTTTTGAAGGAGAATCCGCCGTCACGTCGTCGCAGCAACACCGGCAAGGCACGCACCCTGCTTGTGCGCACCGCCGGGGCAATTCGCCACGACAGCCCAGCACGCCCCTTCCGCGCCGACCCTGTCGGGTCGGCGCGAGATCACGAATCCATGTTCGAAGACCGTACCTACAAGCGAACCTTCTACAACGCGCCGCAATCAGTGACGTCGCTCGTGGCGGCGTTTCTCGAACCCAGCATCACGGTGCTGACGTTTTTGTTCGCCACGGTCTATGCCGATGAACGCGTCGACCGGCCGGCGCTGACGCTGTGCTTGCTGGTCTTCGCGCTCACCTTTCCCGGCCGCAACCGGTTTCGCGACAACCTGATCGCTGCGGGAGTCGACATTCTTTCGTCGTGGGTCACGCTCGTGGCGATTCTGGCGCTGTGCGGGTATGCGACCCGAAGCCTGCATTACTTCGAAGACGAGGTGCTGCTCGACTGGCTGATCGCCACGCCGATCCTGCAGTGGCTGGCGGTCTGGATCGGCAAGCTGGTGACGCAGCGGCTCTCGGCCCAACCGTCGGCACGGCGCACGGCGGTGATCGTCGGCGCCGGCGCGCTCGGGGTCAAGGTGGCCAAGGCGTTGAATCAAAGCGCCGACCACGGCGTCGACTTCGTCGGCTACTTCGACGATCGCACCGACGAGCGCTTGCACGCCGAAGCCAGTGCCGAGCGCCTGGGCGGCCTCAAAGACGTGGCCACGTACGCGGTGCAGCACGGCGTGCGCGAGGTCTACATCACGCTGCCGCTGGGTTCGCAGCCGCGCATCGTCGAGCTGCTCGAGCAGGTGCAGGGAACGACCGCCTCGCTGTTTTTCGTGCCCGACGTGTTCGGCATCAGCATCATCCAGGGCCGCCTGCAGGACATGAATGGCGTGCCGGTCGTCGGCATTTGCGAGACGCCGTTCACCGGCACCAACGAGCTGGTCAAGCGCGTCAGCGACATCGTGCTGGGCACGCTGATCCTGATCCTGATCTCGCCGGTGCTGCTGGTCACGGCAATCGGCGTCAAGCTCAGTTCGCCCGGCCCGATGATCTTCAGACAGCGCCGCAACGGCCTCGACGGCGACGAAATCATCGTCTACAAGTTCCGCTCGATGCGCTCGCTCGACAACGGCCCGGTCGTGCAGCAGGCCACGAAGGACGACCCGCGCATCACGCGCTTCGGCGCGTTCATCCGCCGCACGTCGCTCGACGAACTGCCGCAGTTCATCAACGTGCTGCAGGGCCGCATGAGCATCGTCGGCCCGCGCCCGCATGCGGTCGCGCACAACGAACAGTACCGCCAGATCATCAAGGCCTACATGGTGCGCCACAAGGTCAAGCCCGGCATCACCGGCTGGGCCCAGGTCAACGGCCACCGCGGCGAGACCGAGACGATCGAAAAGATGCAGGCGCGCGTCGACAACGATCTGGAGTACTTGCGCAACTGGTCACTCGGGCTCGACCTGCAGATCATCGTGCGCACGATCCGGCTGGTTTTCTTCGACCGGCACGCCTATTGAACGAAGCACTTGCCGCGCGGCACACGGCCGCAAAACCGGCGCCCTCGCCCTCGACCCTGCCCCTGGAGACATCGAATGCAAACTCGAAAAAACGCCCCGATGCCCTGCCGACGCCCACTGGTCGCGGCGCTGGCCACGCTGGCCAGCTGTACCGCCTGGGCGGCCGATCCGACCCCGTGGTATGTCGGCGTGAGCCAGTCGCTGACGCACGATTCGAACGTCTATCGCCTCGGTGAAAACGTTCCGGACCCCGACGGCCTCGGCCGAGGCGACAACTACTCGAGCACCGGTTTGCTCGGCGGGTTCGACCAGTCGATCGGCCGGCAACGCATTCATGCGGCGGCGAACGTGCGCTACAACAAATACCAGGACCACGACAAACTGGACAACACCAGCTACGGCGTCGATGCCGGCTGGGATTGGGCCACCATCGCCAACCTCTCGGGCAACGTCAATGCGAGCGCCAACCAGAGCCTCGCGGCCTTCGACGGCAACTCGAACCGACAGACCACCGACCGCAACATCCTGCAGACCGACCAACTCTCGACCACGGTTCGATGGGGCGGCGCGGGCCGCTTGTCGGCGCAGGGCGACTACGCACACAGCCGGGTCAACTACTCGTCGTCGGCGTCCGCGAATTCCGACTCGTCAGCCGACACGGGCAGCCTCGGTACGTTCTACAGCGTGAACCCCGATCTGCGCGTCGGCGGCGCTTTCCGGTTGACCCGAACCGTGTCGCAGAACGGCATCCTGGTGTCGACGAACCCGAACACCTTCGCCCCCAACAGCACCAACGGGCGCAACCTCGACCTCTCCGTCGATTGGCAATCGACCGCGCAGACGGGCGTGAACGCGCGCCTGAGCTTCACACGCCAAACCAACTCGGGCGCCGAGGGCCAGGACTTCTCGGGTCTCACCGGATCGGTATCGGCGCGTTACGCCCCCACCGCGAAGGTGTCGCTCAACGCCGCCTACACGCGCGACGCCGGCACCAACGGCTCGTTCTTCAACGTCGTCGCTCAGCCGGGCAACGCGCCCGTCACCGGACTGAACGAGAGCAGCCAGGTGACCGACAGCTTTTCGCTCCGCGCCATCTACGCGGCCACCGCGAAAGTCAGCGTCAACGCTGGCTACCAGTACCGCAACGCGAAGATCGTCAACACGGTGTCCGGCGGTGGCAGTTCCGCGGCGCCGAACAACTACGACGACAAGCTCCGTGTCGCGTCGCTCGGTGCGAGCTGGGCGATCACGCGGGCGTGGCAACTCTCATGCAACCTGTCGCACGAGACGCGCGATGTCGGCTCGTTGACCGGCTACGCCTACACCGCCAACGTCGCCGCTTGCTCGACCTCGTTCACGCTGCGATGAGCGGCGCGCGCGTCCTGCTGACCGGCGCGACCGGCTTCATCGGCTCGCACACCTGGCTGAGCCTGCTGGCGGCCGGGTTTCGCGTGGTCGGGGTCGACAACTTCAGCAACAGCGCGCCCGAGGTACTGAACCGCCTGCGCACGCTCAGCGGCACCGAGCCCGAGTTCGTGCGCGCCGACGTGTGCGACGCCGCCGCGATGGCCGCGGTCTTCGATGCCGAATCGATCGACGCGGCGGTGCACTTCGCGGCATTCAAGGCCGTCGGCGAAAGCACTGCCAAGCCGCTCGACTATTACGCCAACAACATCGGCGGCCTGCTGACGCTCGCCCGGGCGATGGCCGATCACGGCTGCAAGACGCTGGTGTTCAGCTCGAGCGCCACGGTCTACGGCGCGCCCGAATCGTTGCCGCTGCGCGAGGACGCCGCGCTGTCGTCGACCAACCCGTACGGCGCGACCAAGCTGATGGGCGAGAACATCCTGCGCGACCTGCAGCAGGCCGACCCGTTGTGGCGGATCGCGCTGCTGCGCTACTTCAACCCGGTCGGCGCGCACCAGAGCGGCCTGATCGGCGAAGACCCGCGCGGCATCCCGAACAACCTGCTGCCATTCGTCGCACAAGT
>JANMWQ010000607.1:0-4750 GCA_031394085.1 Rhizobacter sp.
GATGATCTTGCGCTCGACCGACGCGAAGTGCTTCGGGTTGCCGATCACCCGGTCGTCGAAGCGCGCACCGACGGCGAGCAGAACATCGCAGTTCTGCATCGTCATGTTGGCCTCGTACGTGCCGTGCATGCCGAGCATGCCTAGGAACTTCGGGTCGCTGGCCGGCATCGCGCCGAGACCCATCAGCGTGTTCGTGACCGGGTAGCCGAGCAAATCGGCAAGCACGCGCAACTCGGCCGACGCATTGCCCAGCACGACACCGCCGCCGGTGTAGATGTAGGGCCGCTTTGCCGCGAGCAACAACTGCACGGCCTTGCGGATCTGCCCGCCATGGCCCTTGCGCACCGGGTTGTATGAGCGCATCTCGACGCGCTCGGGGTAGTAGAACGGCGCGTTTGCCATCGACACATCCTTTGGGATGTCGACGACGACCGGGCCGGGCCGGCCGGTGCGGGCGATGTGAAAGGCCTTCTTCATCGTGATTGCGAGATCGCGCACGTCTTTGACCAGAAAGTTGTGCTTGACGATCGGGCGCGTGATGCCGACCGTGTCGCACTCCTGGAAGGCGTCGAGGCCGATCGCCGGTGTCGGCACCTGCCCGGTGATGATCACCATCGGGATCGAGTCCATGTAGGCGGTCGCGATGCCGGTGACGGCATTCGTGACGCCCGGCCCGGAGGTCACCAGCGCGACGCCGACCTCGCCGGTGGCGCGTGCATACCCGTCGGCAGCGTGCACGGCGGCCTGCTCATGGCGCACCAGCACGTGCTCGATCGTCTCTTGCTTGTAGAGCGCGTCGTAGATGTAGAGAACCGCGCCACCCGGATAGCCCCAGAGGAACTTGACGTTCTCGGCCTGGAGGCACTTGATCAGGATTTCGGAGCCGTTCGGCTCGGGCGCAGGATTGATGCTGGAAGAAAGCGGTTGCGCTGACGCAGCCCGCTTCATTTCGGTGGGGGAGATGTCCATGGTGGAAACCTTTGTGAATTTCTCTGACGAAAAACCATCGGTGCACCTCTCCTCATCCTCGTGAGATGGGTGTGGTGCCGGGTGGCCGAACCGCCGGGCCGCCCCGGTTGGGCAGCCCGCGATCGACCAAAACTGTTGTGCAACCCATAATTATGTCATCGGTTTGCTGCAGTGCGGCAGGCGCGGCGCCCGGCGTTGTACGCAGTGAGATAATGGTGACCTGTTTGCGGGGTCTTTCCATCTTCCGGCAGCGCACGACCTTGGCATCCGACAAAGAACTATCCGACTTTCTGAAGAGCGTTGAGAAGCGCGCCTTCAAGCGCGCCCTGTATGCGGTGCGCGACGAGGACGCCGCGCTGGACATCGTGCAAGACACCATGATTCGGCTGTCGCAGAAGTACGCCGATCGCCCGGCCGCCGAACTGCCGCTGCTGTTTCAGCGAATCCTGTCGAACGCGACGATGGACTGGTTTCGGCGCCAAAAAGTGCGCAACGCAGTCGTCAGGAACTTTTCGGATTTCGAGTCGGCCGGTAGCGACGGCGATTTCGACATCCTCGAAACGCTGCAGTCGCTCGGCGGCTCCCTTGCCTCCGAAAGCGCTGCGGATTCCGTCTCACGGGCGCAAATCCTGCTAGCGATCGAGGCAGAAGTCGCGCGCTTGCCCGGGCGTCAACGAGAAGCCTTCCTGCTGCGTTACTGGGAAGAGCTCGATGTCGCCGAGACAGCTGCTTCGATGGGCTGTTCGGAGGGAAGTGTCAAGACGCATTGCTCCCGAGCGGTCCATGCCTTGTCGACGGCCCTGAAGACAAAGGGAATCACGCTATGAACCACAACGACATCCGCCCCGCTCCCAACCTGCCGCCGCAAGCAGCTCTCGATGCAATGCAAGCGCGCTTTGCGCTGCGCGTGACGGCCGGGCTGACAGAGCGCTCAGCCGATCTCGGCCCCGATTTGACCGAACGCCTGCGCTTCGCCCGCGATAAAGCACTGGCGTACGCTCGCGAGGCTCGCTCCGCTGAGGCTGCGAGCCAGTTGGTCGTGAGCCGCGGCGGTGCCGCAATCCTCGGCCGCGACGGCTCGGGCTGGTGGTTGAAGTTCGCGTCGTTTCTGCCGGCTCTGGCGCTCGCAGCAGGCTTGTTCCTGATCCAGCGCTGGCAAGACGACATCCAGATTTCGACCGCCGCCGAAGTCGATGCCGCGCTGCTGGCCGACGATTTGCCACCTCGCGCCTACAGCGACGCCGGCTTCGCCGAGTTTCTGAAGACACCGGGCGAGTGAAAGCGGCGCCCTTGACGCCTTCGGCAAGCCATCGCAACACCGGCCTTCGCAGCCGCCGCGCCAGCCTGCTGCTCATCTCGACGGCCATCGTGCTGTCGTCCGGCTTGCCCGCGCTGTCGGGCGCGCAGGCGCCAGTTCCGTTGACCAAGCCCGCGGCCAAGGTGGTCGGGGCCGAACAGGGGGCGCGCTGGTCTGAGTTGAAGCCGGCACAGCAGGCTTCTTTGAAACCGCTCGAACGCGAGTGGTCCGTGATCGACGTGCGCAACAAACAGAAGTGGCTCGAACTCTCGGCCAGGTACGCGAATCTCGCGCCCGCCGAGCAAGCCCGCGTCCAGGAACGCATGCGCGAATGGGCCAAGCTGTCGCCGCGCGAGCGCACCGACGCTCGCATGCATTTTCAGGAGGCAAAGCAGCTGCCGGCACAGGATCGACAGGAGCGCTGGAAAGCGTACGAGGCACTCACACCCGAGCAGAAGCAGCAGCTCGCGGTGAAGGCACCCGTCGGCGCCCCACCCGATGCGACACGCAAGTCGGGTGGGGCCAGCGCGAGCAACGAAAAGCCGGCACCGCAGGTCAAGTCCAACGTCGTGCCCAATCCGGCTTTATCGGCGTCACCGAAGGCGATCGCGCCCACCGTGGTGCAGGCGCGGCCAGGGGCCACCACCACGCTGATTACGAAGCGACCGACACCACCCGGCCATCAGCAGACGGGCATGCCGAAGATCGCTGCCACCCCTGAATTCGTCAACAAGGCGACGCTGTTGCCGCAGCGCGGCCCGCAGGGCGCGGCAACCCGCTCGGTGGCAGCGCCTGCGGGCGAACCCACAGGCCAATGACGTTGCGCGAGTCGGGTGGCGCAGGCGTGTCGACAGCGCCAAGCCTGAAGCGTCGCATGGCCTCGTTCGTTTACGAAGGCCTGCTGTTGTTCGGCATCGGGCTGATCCCTGGCGCGATCGGCGCGTTGTTCGTCGCCCTCACAGGCCACCAGCATCCATTGCAGAGCGACACCGCTCTGCGCGTCATTACGTTGACGATCTACGCGGTCTACTTCACCTGGTTTTGGTCCGTGCGTGGCCAGACTCTGCCGATGCAAACCTGGCGCATCTTGGTCGTCACCACGCAAGGCCGACCGTTGAGCCAGCCACGCGCGTTGCTGCGGTTCTTCGCGGCCTGCGCCTGGTTCGCGCCGGGCGCGCTGATCGCGTCGCTGAATCACTGGACGCGCTGGCAAGGCCTTGCCGCGATCGGCGTCGGCGTGATCACCTACGCGTTGCTCGCGCTGCTGCATCCGCTACGCCAGTTGTGGCACGACGCGCTGTGCGGCACGCGGCTGATCGACGCACCGCAGACAGCGCCGGCCAAGTCATAGCGCGTGCCACCGCCGCGTTCCCAAGTTGCGCGTGCGAGGCACAATCCGGCCCCATGACGAATCCGCACAAAGGGCGCACCGGCCTCGACCGGGTGATCCGTGCCGCTGGCTACTCGGCGGCCGGGCTGCAAAGCGCCTACCGGGGCGAAAGTGCGTTCCGACAGGAGTTCTGGCTGGCGGCCGTGCTCGTGCCACTGGCTTTCTGGCTCGGGCACGGCTGGGTCGAGGTCGCGCTGTTGGCAGGCTCCGTGATGATCGTGTTGATCGTCGAGTTGCTGAACTCGGCCGTCGAGGCGGCGATCGACCGCATCTCGTTCGAGATCCACGACCTCTCGAAACGCGCGAAGGACATCGGCAGTGCTGCGGTCCTTCTCGCACTGTTGCTGTGCGCCGGTATCTGGTGCGGCGCGTTGTGGCAGCGCTTCATCCACTGACGTCGTCGACATGCCCAAGATTTCACTTTGCGTCTACTGCGGATCGCGCCCCGGCGAGTTGCCGGCCTATGCCGATGCCGCGCGCGCTGTCGGCCACGAGATCGGCCGGCGCGGCTGGCAACTCGTCTACGGCGGCGGTCGCGCCGGGCTGATGGGCGTGGTCGCCGATGCCGCACTCGAAGCCGGTGCGTCGGTCGTCGGCGTGATCCCGCATTCGCTGATGGACCGCGAACTGGGGCACGTCGGCCTGACCGAGCTGCACGTGGTCGACACGATGCACCAGCGCAAGACGATGATGGCCGAGCGCAGCGACGCGTTTTTGGCGTTGCCCGGCGGCATCGGCACTTTCGAGGAGTTGTTCGAGGTCTGGACCTGGCGCCAGCTCGGCTACCACGACAAACCTATCGGCCTGCTCAACGTGGCCGGCTACTACGACGCGTTGCTCGGCTTCTTGCAGCTCAGCCTCGGTCAAGGCTTCATGGCATCGGCGCAGTCTGAACTGTTGCAGGTTGACACCGACGCGGTCGCGTTGGTCGGGCGCCTGGGCGCGCTGGCGCCGCTCGCAACCGCGCCCGACGACTACCGCAAAATCTGAACAGCCTCGGCGAAGCTCAGACGGCTTCGTCGTTCGTCTCGCCGGTACGGATGCGCACCACCTGTTCGACCGCGGTGACGAAGATCTTGCCGTCCCCGATCTTG
>JANMWQ010000474.1:0-3161 GCA_031394085.1 Rhizobacter sp.
CCTCGCGCTGCGGCACCGCCTTCGGCGCCTCGACTTTTGACTTGTTGACGACGGGCGGTGACAGCTCTTTTTCGAGCAGCAGCTTGGCGAGCCGCGGCGGCAGTTCCTGCGGCTTCGAGCGGTCGGGCTGCATCACCGGCAACCACGGCAGCACGATGCAGATCACCGCCGCGGTGATCAGCACGGCGCGCGCGATGCGCTTGAAACGCCGCTCGTCGTCGGCCGCGATCGACCACGGCAGCACCGGCGTGCGGAACGACACCCTCGGTGGGGTCGCAGGCACTCGCATCGTCATCGCCGCGCTCATGCGTCGAACCTTTGCCGCACCGCGAACGACACGTCGCTGAACTTGGCGCGGGCGCTGGTGAACATGATCTTGCGCAGCAGGCGGTACGGGATCTCTTTGTCGCCCATGATCGTCAGGCGCTTGGCCGTCGCGGCGTTGTCGGCGCGCACGACCTGGCGCAGCGACTGCAGGTCGAGCTCGGCTTTTAGCGGCTCGATCAGGTCGCCCTCGCTGCCGAGCACGTCGGCCACCATCGCGACCCTGCGGCCGTCGACGATGATCTCGGTGGCGCTGACGATCACGACCACCGTGTCGCGCGGGCTGGCCTCGGCCACCGACTCGGGCAGCAGCACCGCCTTCGGGCTCGGCAAGGTTTCGACGCCGCCGGAGTTCGAGAGCAGGAAGAAAATCAGAATAGTGAACACGTCGATCAGCGACACGAGGTTCATGTCGACCATGTTCTGGTTGCGGCCCTTGCGCTCGGCGCGCTTTTGCAGCGGGGTGAGTTTCATCGGCGGCTCACTTCTTCGCGACCAGCGCGTCGACCCGCGGGGCGTCGCCGATCGAGATGTTGGGGAACAGCTCGGCCTTGACCACCTTGTCGCCCTGCGCCATGTGACCGGCGCGCACCGCGTCCATCACCTGCACCAGCGTGTCGTACGAGGTGTCGGGTTCGGCCAGCACGGTCGCATCGAGCTTGTCGGGGAACTTGGTCTTGATCTGCTGCACCAGCGTTTGCAGCGCACGCACATCGGGGCCGGTCGCAGTGGCCGGGATGCGCTGGATCAGCCCGCCGATGCGGTCGCCGACTTCGAGCGCCGCGGGCCGCACGACGATCTCGAGCTGCAGGTTGTTCGCCGTCAGTTTTTCGATCTTCTCGTTCGACTGCGCCGGCAGGGTCAGGTCGATCACCGCCAGGCGCGAGAACACGGCAGTCGACAGCAGGAACGGCACCAGCACCACGATCAGGTTGATGAACGCAGTGATCTCGAGGTGGGCCGCCTCTTTGCGAAGGCGTCGGACTTTCATGGTCTCGGGCTCAGCGCGCGGCGCTGGCGGCGCTCGCCGCGCCTTGCTCGGCACGGATGCGTTGCACCAGGTTCAGAAAGCTGATCTTCGCGGCCTCCAACCCGTCGACGATCTCGCTCGTCTTGGCCTGCAGGAACGAGTGGATCAGCAGGAACGGGATCGCGACCATCAGCGCGAACGCGGTGTTGTTCATCGCGATCGAGATCGAGGCCGACAGCAGCTCGGCCTTCTCGGCCGGGTTGACACTCGCGACCGCCGTGAAGCCCTTGATCAGGCCGATGATGGTGCCGAGCAGGCCAACCAGCGTGATCACGTTCGCGAAGGTCGCGATGTAGTGGGTGCGCTTCTCGAGGCGCGGCACGATTTCCATCATGCCTTCTTCCATCGCCGCGTCGAGGTCTTCGCGGCGGCCCGGGCTGTGCATGCGCACCAGGCCGTTGTTGACGATCTTGCCGATGGCCGCGTCGGAGTTCGCGGTGATGCCTTGCACGTCCTTGAACTGGCCTTTTTGCAGCATCGGCAGCACCTGTGCCCATACCTTGCGGTTCTCGCCGCGCGCCTTCGTCAGGAAGATGAAACGCTCGATCGCGATCGTGACGCCGAGCGCCATGATCAGGATGCTGGGGTAGATGAACAGGCCGCAGTCCTGGAAGAACTTGATGGCGGTGCTGAGTGCGTTCATGGGGTGATCTCCGATGGGAAACGAGGGATGCGGGGAAGGCGATTACTTGGTGGCGGCGGGCGTTGCCGGCGCGCTGGAGACAGTCTTGGCGGGCGCCTGCGTCTGCGCGTCGTACTGCACCTGGCGGCGGAACACGTCGCGGTCGACCGGCGCGAGCGCTTCGTCGAGCACGCTGACCAGTGGTCGGCCGGAGAGGTCGCCGGGGGTCGGCTTCTTCCAGGGCACGATGTAGAGCACCTTGGGCAGCTCGCGGTTGCCGATGATCTGGGTGCGGTCGATGTCGGCGCGGTCTTGGGCGAACGCGGGCGCGGTGATCGCGAGAAGGCTTGCAAAGAGTGTCGCGATCAGAGCGCGGTCGAGCGGCGTCATGCCTTTTCCTTTCGGCTGGTGGCGACCGTGGTCGGCTTGCGGTTCTTCAGGTCGGCGACCCATTTCGCGACCGTCGCATCGCCGTTCGGCGACAGCGCGAGGTAGCGGCCGTAGAACTCCAGCGCGCGGGCGCTGTCGTTCAGGTACAGGTCGCACAAGATGCCCAGGTTCAGGTGCGGCGCCGCGTAGCTCGCGTCGAGCGTGATCGCGCGTTCGTAGGCCTCGCGCGCCTTCGTGAACTGGCCTTGCTGGCGATACGTGACGCCGAGCTGGTTGAAGTAGATCGGCTGTTTCGGGTTCAGCTTGACGGCCTGCTCGAACTCGGCCGCGGCCTCGGGCAGCTTGCCCGCCTGGCGGTAAATCACGCCGAGGTTGGCATGCGGTCCGCCGAGCTCGGGGCTGGCCTGCGCGAGCGCACGAAAGCCGCGCTCGGCCTCGTCGTTCTTGCCGGCACGCAGCGCACGCGCCGCGTCGTCGAACGCACGTTGCGTGGCCGGGGCGACCGGCGCTTCCTTCGCCGCGGCAGTGGCGACGGGTGCCGCGGTGCTGGTCGATGGCGTCAGGCTTTGTTGGATCGCCTTGAACGGCTCGCTGACCGCAGCGCAGCCGGCCAGCGCAATGAATGCTGCACCGACCAACGCGGTGCGAGTCAACATCCCATAGCGAGTTGCGGTCGATCGAATCCGAACGCGCGTGGTGTCTTGCTCCCTCTCCCGCGGGGCGGGAGAGGGTTGGGGTGAGGGTGGGCGGGAGGCGCCACGCTGCCCCTCACCCCAACCCTCTCCCCGCAAGCGG
>JANMWQ010000480.1:0-2997 GCA_031394085.1 Rhizobacter sp.
TTCGAGCCGACGATGGGCGCCGAAGACTTCAGCTTCTTCCTGCTCGAGAAACCCGGCTGCTATTTCCTGATCGGCAACGGCGACGGCAGCCACCGCGAAGGCGGCCACGGCATGGGCCCGTGCATGCTGCACAACCCGAGCTACGACTTCAACGACGACCTGATCCCGCTCGGCGCGACGCTCTGGGTCAACCTGGCCGAGAAGTGGCTGAACACGGCGCGCTGAACCGATGAGCACCGCCGACGTGATCGCCAATTTTTCGCAAAGCTACAACGAGGCGCGCGGCAAATTCCTTGCCGCCGCCGAGGGCGCCGACCTCGACGTCCACAGCCACCCGCACCCCATGCTCGGCCGTGACGGCGAGCCCCTCGCGATGGACGTGGTGCGCGACGGCCCAGCGGATGCCGCCTCGCTGCTGATCGTCAGCAGCGCCTGTCACGGCGTCGAAGGCTTCTGCGGCTCGGGCGTGCAGACCACGCTGCTGCACGACCGCGCCTGGCGCAAAGCCGCCGCCGATGCGCGCGTGACAGTGCTCTACCTCCACGCGCTGAACCCTTACGGTTTCTCGTGGTGGCGCCGCACGACGCAAGAAAACGTCGACCTGAACCGGAACTTTCACGACTTCGGACAAAAGCTGCCCACCAACGCCGCCTACGACGAATTCGCGAGCGCCATCGTGCCGGCGACCTGGCCGCCTGGGCAAGAGAACGACGCGGTGCTGCACGCCTACGGCGCGGCGCACGGCATGGCGAAGCTTCAGGAGATGATCTCGGGTGGTCAGTACGGCCACCCCGAAGGCATTTTCTACGGCGGGCGCAACCCGACCTGGAGCCACCTCACCCTTCGCCACGTGCTGCGCCAGCACGCCACGCGGTGCACGCGGCTCGGCTGGATCGACCTGCACACCGGCCTCGGCCCGAGCGGCGTCGGCGAGCGCATCTTCGCTTGCCGCGACAATGCCGCCGCACTCGAACGCGCACGCGCCTGGTGGGGCGACAAGGTCACCAGCATCTACGACGGCAGCTCGACCTCGGCACCGCTGCAGGGCCTGATGTGGAACGCGGCCTACGAGGAGTGCGCGCAGGCCGAGTACACCGGCATCGCGCTCGAATACGGCACGCTGCCGATCATGGCCATGATCGGCGCGCTGCGAGCCGACCAGTGGCTCGAGAACCACCCCGATGCGCCCGCCGCGATGCGCGCCCAGATCAAGCAGCAGACGCGCGACGCGTTCTACACCGACACCGACGCATGGAAGCGGCAGGTCATCGAGCAGGCGGTCGATGCGGCCCGCGGCGCGGTGCGCGGGTTGTCGGGGCGCTGACCCACGCAGGAGTCAACGATGCTCACCCTGCGCCCCAACTGCGAATGCTGCGACCGTGACCTGCCGAACGCGTCGCTCGACGCCCGCGTCTGCACGTTCGAGTGCACCTTCTGCAGCAGCTGCACCGACGACAAGCTGCATGGCATCTGCCCGAACTGCGGCGGTGAGCTGGTGCGGCGGCCACGACGGCCTGCTGGCAAGCTGCTGCAGCACCCGGCCTCGACAACGCGGGTTCTGAAGCCGGCGGGCTGCGGCGGCGCGGCCTGACCGGCGCCGGCGGCATCAGCCGAACCGCTTCGCCAGCTCGGCGTCTTTCTCGCGCGCCCGCACCACCGCGGGCCGCGAACCCACACGTTCGATGTAGGCCGCGATCACCGGCAACTCGGGCACGAGGCCGAACATCGTGGTCCAGCGCAGGGCCGTGCCCCAGAGCACGTCGACCGCGCTGAAGCGCTCGCCGAGCAGGTAGCTGCCCTTGTCCAACTGGCCGACGAGCGTGGCGAGCATCGTATCGTAGTCGCCGTACGGCGCCATCGACACGGGCGGCACGTGCTTTTGCGAACGGTCGATCAACGCCGGCTCGAACGACGAGCCGTAGAACGCCATCCAGCGCAGGTACGGGCCGCGCAGCGGGTCGCCGATCAGGGGCGCGAGGCCGGCCGCGGGGAACAGGTCGGCGAGGTAGAGGAACACCGCCACCTGCTCGGTGACGAGCGCGTCGCCATGCGTGATCGCCGGCACCTTGCCGAGCGGGTTGATCGCGAGGTAAGCCGGCTCGCGGTTCTCGCCGGCCTTCATGTTCATCACGTGCAGCTGGTACGGTGCGCCGAGCTCTTCGAGCAGGATCAGCGCGCCGGTCGAGCGCGTGTTCGGGGAATGGTGCAAGGTGAGGTCGGGTGCAGTCATCGCGGCGCTCCGTGAGGTGGTGATCGGGTCAGGCGCGCAGCCGCTTCAACAACCCGGCGGTCGACGCATCGAGCCCGCTCGCATCGCCCGAGCCGAGGCGCGGCAGCAACTGGCTTGCCAGCGCCTTGCCGAGTTCGACGCCCCACTGGTCGAAGCTGTTGATGCCCCACAGCGCGCCGCTGGTGAACACGCGATGCTCGTACAGCGCGATCAGTGCGCCGAGCGAGCGCGGCGTGAGCCGGTCGAGCATCAGCGTCGTGCTCGGCCGGTTGCCGGGGAAAGTGCGGTGCTTCGCGAGCGTTGCCGCATCGAGTTCTTTCGATGCCGTCGGCGCCTTCTCGGCCTCGGCCTGCGCGCTCGTCTTGCCCTGCATCAGCGCCTGCGATTGCGCCAGGCCATTGGCGAGCAGCATCGTGTGCTGGCGCTCGAGTTGCGCGAGCAGCGGGCCGTGCAGGTCGCTCATGTCGTGCGTCACGTTCTTCACGAGGATGAACTCGACCGGCGTCACGTCGGTGCCCTGGTGCAGCATCTGAAAGTAGGCGTGCTGGCCGTTCGTGCCCGGCTCGCCCCAGACCACCGGGCTGGTCGCGAACGGCAGCGCGTTGCCGCCCTCGTCGACCTGCTTGCCGTTGCTCTCCATCTCCAATTGCTGCAGGTAGGCCGGCAGGCGCTTCAGGCCCTGGTGGTAGGGCGCCATGCAGCGCGTCGTGAAGCGGTGGAAGTTGCGGTACCAGACATCGATCAGCCCGAGCAGCAGCGGCAGGTTC
>JANMWQ010000693.1:0-2061 GCA_031394085.1 Rhizobacter sp.
TGACGCTGCTCGCGCTGCTGGCGATTCAGAAGGAGCGCTACAGCCGCGAGCCGCTCGCCTTGCCGCAGCGCCTGCGCGCCGCGGCCACCGTGATCGCCGCGCTCAGCGTGCTGCAGATCGCGCTCGGCGGTTGGGTCAGTACCAACTACGCGGTGCTCGCGTGCCGCGACTTTCCGACTTGCCAAGACTCCTGGTGGCCGGCGATGGATTTCGAGCATGGCTTCGCATTGCTTCGTGAGCTCGGCGCAGGAAAGGACGGTGGCTTTCTGCCATTCGCCGCGCTGACTGCGATCCACTATGTGCACCGGCTCGGCGCGTATGTCGTGCTGATCGCGATGGCGGGGCTCGCGTGGGCGCTGTATGCCACTGGCGACGCGTCGTTGCATCGTTGGTCGCACGGCGTGGCGGCGATCGTGCTGTGGCAGTTGCTCAGCGGCCTGAGCAACGTCGTGCTCGGCTGGCCGCTGATCGGTGCCGTCGCCCACACGGCGGGCGCCGCCGCTTGGGTCACGTTGCTCGCGATGCTGCTGACGCGCGCGCATCGGTCGAGTGCGGCGCGCGCGCTGCAAAGTCGGCGCCACCGGCCGCTGAATTCGGCCGCCGAGCCGGCTCCGTAAGATGCAGGCATCCGCCCGACCATGACCGACACCGTCGCCACCCCCACCCCGGCCAATGCGGCCGCCGCCAGCGCCACCTCGCTGCCGTCGCGCGTGCGCCAGTTCTACGCGCTGACCAAGCCGCGCGTGGTGCAGCTGATCGTGTTCTGCGCCGTCATCGGCATGCTGATGGCCGTGCCGGGCCTGCCGGGCGCGAGCGACATCGGCGTCGCGCTCATCGCCACGGTGGGTATCTGGCTCGTCTCGGCCGCCGCTGCCGCATTCAACTGCCTGGTCGAGCAGCGCATCGACGCGCGCATGGCGCGCACCGCGTGGCGGCCGACCGCGCGTGGCCAGCTCACCAACGCGCAGACGCTCACCTTCTCGGCGCTGCTCTGCGGCGCCGGCAGCGCGCTGCTCTACTTCTGGGTCAACCCGCTGACGATGTGGCTGACCCTCGCCACCTTCATCGGCTACGCGGTGATCTACACCGTGGTGCTCAAGCCGATGACGCCGCAGAACATCGTGATCGGCGGCGCCTCGGGCGCGATGCCGCCGGTGCTGGGCTGGGCCGCGATCCGGGGCGATGTCGGCCCCGAGGCGTTGATCATGTGCTTGATCATTTTCCTGTGGACGCCGCCGCACTTCTGGGCGCTCGCGCTCTACCGCGCCGAGGACTACCGCAAGAGCGGCCTGCCGATGCTGCCGATCACGCATGGCGCCGAGTTCACGCGGCTGCACGTGTTTCTCTACACGCTGGTGCTGTTCGCCGGCACCTTGCTGCCGTTCGTGCAGGGCATGAGCGGGCTGATCTACCTCGTGGCCGCGGTGGCGCTCAACGCGGTCTTCGTCGGCTACGCGTTCAAGCTCTGGCGCAACTACTCCGATGCGCTCGCGCGCAAGACCTTCCGCTACTCGATCGTCTACCTGGCGCTGCTGTTCGCAGCGCTGCTGGTCGACCACTACCTGAGACCGCTGTTGTGAAGACGCCCGTGAAGACCTTCGTGAAGACCCCCGCGCACACCGCCCGTCGATCGATCTTCCTCGCTGCCGCGCTGTGCGTGGCGCTCGCCGGCTGCGACAAGCTCGGCACGGCGGCCCAGCCTGCGGTGGCTTTCCGCGGCGCCGACATCACCGGCGCCTCGTACGCCAAGGCGCTCTCGCTGCCCGACGTGAACGGCCAGCCGCGCACGCTCGGCGACTTCAAGGGCAAGGTCACGGTCGTGTTCTTCGGCTACACCCAATGCCCCGATGTCTGCCCGACGACGATGGCCGAGCTCGCGCAGGTCAAAAAATCGCTCGGCGCCGATGGCGACAAGCTGCAGGCAGTCTTCATCACGATCGACCCCGAGCGCGACACGCCCGAGATTCTGAAGTCGTACATGGCCAGCTTCGACCCGAGCTTCGTCGCGCTGCGCGGCACGCTCGAGCAGACGCAGGCGGCCGCGAAGGAGTTCAAGGTCTT
>JANMWQ010000700.1:0-5388 GCA_031394085.1 Rhizobacter sp.
CCGCGCGGTGCTGTTCGACGCCTACGGCACGCTGTTCGACGTGTACAGCGTCTCGCTGCTGGCCGAGCAACTGTTCCCCGGCTTCGGCGAGCGCCTCTCGGTGCTGTGGCGCGACAAGCAGATCGACTACACGCGGCTGACATCGATGAGCAGCCCGAACGGCGAACATTACAAGCCGTTCTGGGAGC
Organism: Rhizobacter sp.; assembly: GCA_031394085.1. Taxonomy (GTDB): domain Bacteria; phylum Pseudomonadota; class Gammaproteobacteria; order Burkholderiales; family Burkholderiaceae_C; genus LMDS01. The sequence continues at coordinate 189 of JANMWQ010000700.1, forward strand.
TCACCCGCGCCGGGCTTCGCTTCGCGACGCTGCGCCTCGGCCTCGAGATGAATGCGGCCGCCGAAGACCGGCTGATGAACCAGTACCGCCACCTCAGCAGCTTTCCCGAGAACCGCGAGGTGCTCGCCGAGTTGAAAGCGCGTGGCATCCCGGCCGGCATCCTCAGCAACGGCGACCCCGAGATGCTCGGCGTGGCGGTCAAGAGCGCCGGCTTCTCGGGCTTGCTCGCGCACGTGATCAGCGTGCACGCGATGAAGAAATTCAAGCCCGATCCGGCCACCTACGCGCTCGGCACCCAGGCGCTCAACCTGCCGGCCAAAGACATCCTGTTCGTCTCCAGCAACGGCTGGGACGCGATCGGCGCGACCTGGGCCGGCTACACCACGCTCTGGGTCAACCGCGCTGGCGGACCGCTCGAGCAGCTCGACACGAACCCCACGCGCACCGGCACGAGCCTGCGCGACGTGCTCTCTTTTTTCGACCCACCCACGACCTCACGACCATGACCTCACGCACGCCTGACACGATTGACACGACTGACCGAACCCAAGCTCACGGGCTCCGGGTCGCCACCTCGTTGCACCGCTTCGTCGAGCAGCAGGTGCTGCCCGGTACCGGCATCGACGCCGCCGCGTTCTGGCAAGGCTTCGATGCGATCGTCACCGACCTCGCGCCGAAGAACGCCGCGCTGCTCGCCGAGCGCGACCGGCTGCAGACCGAGCTCGACGCCTGGCACACGAAGCACCCGGGCCCGGTCAAGAACGCGGCGAAGTACCAGGCTTTCCTGACGAAGATCGGCTACTTGGTGCCGGTGCCGGCGGTGGTGAAAGCGACGACGAAGAACGTCGACGCCGAGCTCGCGCTGCAGGCCGGCCCGCAGCTCGTCGTGCCGATCACCAACGCCCGCTATGCGCTCAATGCGGCGAACGCGCGCTGGGGTTCGCTGTACGACGCGCTGTACGGCACCGATGCGATCTCGGAGGCCGACGGCGCCGAAAAAGGCACCGGCTACAACCCGGTGCGCGGCGCGAAAGTGATCGCGTACGCACGCCACGTGCTCGACCGCACCGCGCCGTTGAAGAAGGGCTCGCACGTCGACTCGACCGGCTACGAGGTCGAAGGCGGCGCGCTCGTCGTCACGCTCGCCAATGGCAGCAAGACCGCCCTCGCGAAGCCGGCGCAATTCATCGGCCACCAAGGCGACGCCCCAGCGCCCTCGGGCGTGCTGCTGCAGCACAACGGCCTGCACCTCGACCTGCGCATCGACCGCGGGGCGGCGATCGGCCAGACCGACCCGGCGGGCGTGTCCGACCTCGTGCTCGAGTCGGCGCTCTCGACCATCCTCGACCTCGAAGACTCGGTCGCGGTCGTCGATGCCGACGACAAGGTGCTGGCCTACGGCAACTGGCTGGGTATCCTGAAGGCGACGCTGACCGAAGAAGTGAGCAAAGGCGGCAAGACCTTCACGCGCGGTTTGAATGCTGATCGCGTCTACGTGGGAGCGGGCGTTGGCGGAAAAGCAGGCGGCGAGGTCAAGCTGCACGGCCGCTCGCTGCTGTTCTTGCGCAATGTCGGCCACCTGATGACGAACCCGGCGATCCTGTGGGGCGATGACGACAAGGAAATTCCCGAAGGGATCATGGACGCCGTCATCACGACGACGATCGCGCTGCATGACTTGCAAAAGCGCGGCCGAGGATCGGCAGGCGCCGCCTCCGGCGACGCTGGCATCGTCAACTCGCGCACCGGCTCGGTCTACATCGTCAAGCCGAAGATGCACGGGCCCGCCGAAGTCGCGTTCGCGAGCGAACTGTTCGGCCGCGTCGAGCAGCTGCTCGGCTTGCCGAAGGCGACCGTCAAGCTCGGCATCATGGACGAGGAGCGCCGCACCAGCGTCAACCTCAAGGCCTGCATCGCCGCGGCGGCCGACCGCGTCGCGTTCAACAACACCGGCTTCCTCGACCGCACCGGCGACGAGATGCACACCACCATGCGCGCCGGCCCGATGCTGCGCAAGGGCGACATGAAAGGCAGCGCCTGGATCGCCGCCTACGAGCGCAACAACGTGCTCGTAGGCTTGAGCTGCGGCCTGCGCGGCAAGGCGCAGATCGGCAAGGGCATGTGGGCCATGCCCGACCTGATGGGCGCGATGCTCGAACAGAAGATCGCGCACCCGAAGGCCGGCGCCAACACCGCCTGGGTGCCGAGCCCGACCGCCGCCACGTTGCACGCGCTGCACTACCACCAGGTCGACGTGTTCGCGGTGCAGAAGGCGCTCGAAAAGACCGATGCCGCCGCGGCCGCGCCGGCCATCCTCGACGGCCTGCTGACCGTGCCGGTTGTGAAGAAGCCGAAGTGGTCGGACGCCGAAAAGCAGCAGGAACTCGACAACAACGCGCAAGGCATCCTCGGCTACGTGGTGCGCTGGATCGACCAGGGCGTGGGCTGCTCGAAGGTGCCCGACATCCACAACGTCGGCCTGATGGAAGACCGCGCCACGCTGCGCATCAGCAGCCAGCACATGGCGAACTGGCTGCTGCACGGCGTCGTCAGCAAGGGCGAGGTGAACGCGACGCTCAAGCGCATGGCGAAGGTTGTCGACAAGCAGAACGCCGGCGACGCGCTCTACCAGCCGATGGCCGGCCGCTTCAACGAATCGGCTGCGTTCCAGGCCGCACACGACCTCGTCTTCAAGGGCCTCACGCAGCCGAGCGGCTACACCGAGCCGCTGCTGCACGCGTGGCGGTTGAAGGTGAAGGCGGGCGGCTGAGCGGCCCGGTACAGTGGCGGGCCTCGCCTATCCGGCGGGGCGCCACTGCAACTGACGCCGTACCCCGGCGTGCCCAGGAGAGTTTGTGAACTTGCCCCGATCGATGCTGGCCCTCGCGGCCAGCCTGCTCGTCGCCGCCACGGCGACCGCCCAGACCCCAAGCACCCAACCCGCCTCCGCTGCGATGAACCGCATTGGCGGCATCGAACGCACTGCCATTGACTCCTCGGTGCGCGCGCAAGACGATCTCTACCGCCACGTCAACGGGCGCTGGCTGAAAACCGCCACGTTCCGGCCCGATCAGGCCTACATCGGCGTCAGTGAAGAAATCTCCGACCTGACGCAGCAGCAGTTGCGAATGCTCGTAGAAAACGCGCAGCGGCGCGGCGACGATCCTGAGGCGTCGAGGCTCGGCGACCTCTACGCCAGCTTCATGGACGAAACCGCGATCGAGCAGCGCGGCCTGAAGCCGCTCGCCGCCGAACTCGCAGCGATCGATGCCGTGACCGACCGCGCGCAGTTCGCCGCGCTGATGCCGCGCCTCGCGCGCCTCGGCGTCGGCATGCCGATCGACCTGTCCATCGGGCAGGACGACCGCAACGCCACCCGCTACGTGCCCGCGCTGGTGCAATCGGGCATCGGCCTGCCGGACCGCGACTACTACCTGAACCTCGGCGACACCAAGTTCGCCGGTGTGCGCAAGAAGTACGCCGCGCACCTCGCGAAGCTGCTGACGCTGGCCGGCGCGGGTTCGAATGCCGACCGTGACGCGCGAGCCGTCCTCGCGCTCGAAACCGAACTCGCGCGCGTGCAGTGGAGCGCGGTCGAGAACCGCGATCCGGTCAAGGGCTACAACCGCGTCGAGCTCGGTGCGCTGCCCGCGCTGGCGCCCGGCATCGACTGGCCGGCGTACCTCGCCGCCGCTGGCATTGAAGGCAAGACGCCCGACCTGCTGGTGCGCCAGCCGAGCTATCTGAAGGCCCTGGGCGGGCTGCTCGTATCGGTGCCGCTTTCCACCTGGAAGGCCTACGCCCGCACCCACCTGCTCGGCGCCTACGCGCCCTACCTGCCGAAGGCCTTCGTCGACGCGCGCTTCGCGTTCGTCGCCACCGTGCTGCGCGGCACGCTGGCAAACCGCCCGCGCTGGAAGCGCGGCGTGCAGCTCGTCGACCAGTCGATCGGCGAGGCGCTCGGCAAGCTGTACGTGGCGGCGTACTTCCCGCCCGAGAACAAGCGCCGCATGGACGCGCTGGTCGCCAACTTGCTCGTCGCCTACCGCGACAGCATCGCCACGCTGGCCTGGATGGGCCAGGCCACGCGCCAGGAGGCGCTCGCCAAGCTCGCCAAGTTCAACACCAAGATCGGCTACCCGAAACGCTGGATCGACTACGGCACGTTGCGGATCCGCCGCGACGACCTGGTCGGCAACGTGATGCGTGCGCGAAGCTTCGAAGACGCGCGCCAGCTCGCCAAGCTCGGCCGTGCCATCGACCGCGACGAATGGGGCATGACGCCGCAGACCGTCAACGCCTACTACGACCCGTCGATGAACGAGATCGTGTTTCCCGCCGCCTTCTTGCAAGCGCCTCATTTCGACGCCGCGGCCGACGATGCCGTCAACTACGGCGCGATCGGCGCGGTCATCGGCCACGAGATCAGCCACGGCTTCGACGACGAAGGCGCGCAGTACGACGGCGACGGCAACCTGCGCGACTGGTGGACCGCGCAAGACAAGGCCAACTTCGCCGCCAAGACCAAAGCGCTGGTCGCGCAGTACGACGCGTTCGTCGCCGTGCTGCCCGGCTACCACGTCAACGGCGAGCTCACGCTGGGCGAGAACATCGCCGACAACGCGGGCCTCGCGATCGCCTGGAAGGCCTACCAGCGCTCGCTCGACGGCAGGCCCGCACCGGTGATCGACGGCATGCGCGGCGACGAGCGCTTCTTCTACGGCTTCGCGCAGGCCTGGCGCAGCAAGACGCGGCCCGATGCGCTGCTCGCGCAGGTCAAGTCCGACCCGCACTCGCCCGACGAATTCCGCGTCACCGGCGCGGTGCGCAACCTCTCGGGCTTCTACGCGACCTTCGGCGTCAAGCCGGGTGACAAGATGTACCTCGCACCGGCCGATCGGGTCACGATCTGGTGAGGGGTACAGCGCGCATTGCAAGTGCGGCGTCATCCGTGACGTGAACCGCGCCGCCGCGATTGCCCTGCCGACTCAGCCAAGCCGGAGCTGTAACGCCGCTGCGGCGGTGTCTGATGCTGACTTGGCGCGCGAGTGGCGGTTCTATGCCGAGGACATGATCGTTGCGCAGGGGCCCGCAAGCGGTCGTCACGGCGCCAGTGCGGCCGACAGCTCCACCGTGACGCTGCGCAGCCGCGCCGAGAGGTGCAGCGTGAGGTTGCGCATCAGCCGGTCCCAGAGCGCGG
>JANMWQ010000731.1:0-3579 GCA_031394085.1 Rhizobacter sp.
CGCCGCCTCGGCGAGCTGGGCGCGCATTTGTCGATCGACGACTTCGGCACCGGTTACTCGAGCCTGAGTTACCTGCGTCAGTTGCCGGCCGAAGAGCTGAAGATCGACGCCAGTTTCGTGGCCGATGTCGACCAGAGCGCGGATGCGCGCGCGGTCGTCGACGCGGTCGTCAAGCTCGCGCACGCGCTCGGGCTGAAAGTGGTCGCCGAGGGCGTGGAAACGCTGCGCCAGCACAAGGTCCTGGTCGAACTCGGCTGCGATGAATTACAGGGCTACTTGTTCGCCAAACCGATGACCGCGCGCGCCCTGCTGCTGTGGGCGATGGACGATCGCTCGGCCTCGGCGGTGTTTCGCGATTCGTTGTTCGGCGAGACGCGCCAGGGTTCGCGGCAGAGCGCGTTGCGGCTGCCGGGGTAGGTTGCCCCAACCGCCCCGGGGATCAGCGGGTCGCGCGCCGGCGCACGCATTCGAGATAGCGCTCGCCGTCGGGCGGCAGGCCGCTGCGCTGCGAGGCCCAGACCATCTCGCCCAGGCACTCCATCACCTCGTGCTGCGCTGCATGTGCCGAGCCGAGCTTGGCCGCCAACAAGCCGAACGCCTGCTTGATGCCGGTCGGCTGGTCGATCGCGATCTGCTCGCTGATCGAGAGGTGCATCGAGAGGTGCAAGAACGGGTTGCTGCGGCCGCCCTCGACCTCGTAGACGGTGGCGAGCGCGGCCTCCAGGTCGTCGAGCTCGGCGTGGTGCTCGGGATGCTCGCCGATCCAGTCGGCGGCGATCGCCTCCATCGGCGTCAGCGGTAAGGCGCCGCGCTGCTTGCGGTGGGTATCGCAGAAGAAGCGGCGAACGTCGTGTTGCGAGGGCTGGAACATCGGCTGATTTTGCCTCGGCCGCACTTCGACAGAGGTGAACGCGGTCGACGAAAACTTTACCTGGCTCGCGCAAGCGCCGGGTCGAGAATTGTGCGGTCTTCCACTCAGATCGACCGCATGAACATCACGACCGAGCAACTGTTCGACAACGCCCGCACCCACAACGGCTTCGGCCCCGAGGCGATCCCCGAGGCAACGCTGCACCAGCTCTACGACCTCGTGAAATGGGGCCCGACCTCGGCCAACTGCAGCCCGGCGCGCTTCGTCTTCGTCACCACGCCCGACGCGAAGGCCAAGCTGGTCGACGGCATGTCGCCCGGTAACAAGGACAAGACCCACGCCGCGCCCGTGAGCGTGATCATCGGCATGGACATGGCCTTCTACGAGAACCTGCCGCGGCTCTTTCCGCACGCCGACGCGAAGTCCTGGTTCGTTGGCAACCAGCCGATGATCGATGCCACCGCGTTCCGCAATTCGAGCATCCAGGGCGGCTACTTCATCCTCGCGGCACGCGCCCTCGGGCTCGACTGCGGGCCGATGAGTGGCTTCGACGCTGCCAAGGTCGACGCGGCATTCTGGGCCGGCACGACGGTGAAGACGAACTTCATCGTCAACCTCGGCCACGGCGATTCGAGCAAGCTGTTCGGGCGCAGCCCGCGTTTGACGTTCGACGAGGCTTGCAAGATCGCCTAGCGCCCGGGTTCGGTCACACGAGTTCAGGCGCTGAGCTTCGAGCTCACCGCCTGAATCACCACCCCGAACGACAGGATCACGACGAACCAGCCGATGCCGCGGCGCAAGCGCGATGCCGCGGCCTCGCTGCGCGCGCTGCGCAGCACGCGCGAGATGAGTTGTGAATCGGCGGTGCTGGCGATCAGCATGCCGCCCGAGAACAGCAGCCCTGCGACCGCGCCGGCCCACCAGCCGCCCTGGTGCGTGGCGAACACGCTCCAGGCCGAAATGTGCGCGACCGTGTCGATCACGAGCGCGAACAGCAAACCGATTGCGACCGTCGACCACAGGTCGGTGCGGTCGCGCAGCGCGGCCGGGATCAGCTTCATGCGCACGGAGCTCGGCCGGTAGGCGCCCGACGCGAGCAGCGCGCGCAGGTTCCACAGCCCGAGCAAGGTCAGCAGCGCGATCGGCAGCCAGTCGATCACCTGCAACAACGTCGGCGGCAACGTGAACGACGCCGCCAGCAGGCTGATGCCGATCGAGATCACCGCGATCGCCAGGCCGTGGCCGAGCGCGAACAGGCTGCCGGTCCACGGTGCGTGGCGCTCGTGGTGGTCGTGCGCGCGCAAGGTGAGCCCGTCGATCGCGGCGATGTGGTCGGGCTCGATGCCGTGGCGCAGCCCGAGCAGGAAGAACAGCGCCATGCCGCTGGCCGGCAAATCAGCGGCTGTCATGACGCCTGCACCTTGCTGCAGTCTCTGCACAGCCCGCGCAGGGTGATCTGGTGCGCCTGCACGACGAAACCGGCCGGCGCGAGTTCCTGCATCGAGCCGGGGCAGGCGTGCAGCGCGTAGACGCGGTCGCAAACGTCGCAGAGAAAGTGGTGGTGGTGATGCGCCGCGCCACGATGGCGATCGTCGGCACAGGCGGCCTCGAAGCGCGCCGCCTGGCCCGGCAGCAGCACCTTGACGATTCGGGCCTCGTCTTGCAGCGCGTTGATGTGGCGGTAGATCGTCGACAGGTTCAGGCTCGCGACCGAGGCCTGTGCGAGTGCGAGTATTTCGCCCGGCGTCAGGGCCCGGCCGGCGTGCTCGATGGCAGTGAGCACGGCCTCGCGCTGGCGGGTGTTGCGTTCCATGGCCGCGATCTTATTGCAAATCGATTGGCAACAGGGCGCGGCTGCGAGCGGTTGCGCTGGAACGGCTTGTTTCACGGGGTGGCGCGAGACGGCGTAGGCTCCCGGCCCCTGCACAAGCAAGCTTCGCGACGTTGACGCACCCTCATGTTCGGTCCATCCAAATCCATTGCCTTCGATCCCTACCGCCGGCGCCGCCGACGCGGCCGCCCGCCTCGCTGGCTGGTGCTCCTGCTCGTCGGCATCGCGATCGGCGCCGGCGGCTTGTATTTCGCGCAAGAACGCTTTCTGCCGCCGCGGCTCTCGGCCGCTGCCAGCGCCGAGCTGCGCAGCGCCTACGACACCGCCGACGCGGCGCGCGGCCGGCTCACGTCGCAACTGACCGACACCACGAAACGCCTCGATGCGGCGATCGCCGACAAGAAAAAAGCGACCGACGAGGCGGGCGCGAGCCGCGCCCTTGTCGACGGGTTGCGCGGTGACCTGAGCGCGGTGGTCGCTTCGCTCCCGCCCGACCCGCGCGGCGGCGCGGTCGAGATTCGCGCCGGTCGCTTCATCGTGCAAGGCGCGGCGCTGAACTACGACGTGCTGCTGACCCGCGAGCGCGCCGCCAAGCCGCTCGCCGGCACGCTGCAATTCGCGGTCGCGGGCCTGTCGGCGCGCGGCGCGCCGATGGGCTTCTCGCCGCCGACCGCGGCGGTGACCGTCAGCGGCCACGAAGTCGCGCGGGGCAGCGTTGCGTTGCCCGAAGGATTCAAGCCGAGTCAGGTCACGGTGCAGGTGCTCGACCGCCCCGGCGGCAAGGCACTCGGCATGCGCGTGTTGCTGGTCAAGTAGGGGGCGAAGCCGACGCTCGGCCCCCGCCTTCGATCGCAGGCGTGCTGCGCGTGTCGGCGGC
>JANMWQ010000798.1:0-3503 GCA_031394085.1 Rhizobacter sp.
ATCGACACGCGTGCAGCACGCTGCCGAGGTGACCGCACGGGCAGGGGTTCATCGCGGCGACGAGCTGAAAGCGCGCCGGGAATTCGGCCTGCCGCGCCGCGCGCGAGATCACGATGCGACCGGTCTCGATCGGCTCGCGCAACGCTTCGAGCGCAGCGCGTTGAAATTCGGGAAACTCGTCGAGGAACAGCACGCCGTGATGCGCCAGCGAAATCTCGCCCGGCCGCGGCGGCGAGCCGCCGCCGACCAGCGCCACCGGCGACGCGGTGTGGTGCGGTGACCTGAGCACCCGCTGCCCCCAGCGCTCGTGCGTGAACGCGCCGGTCAGGCTCAGCACGGCGGCCGATTCGAGCGCATCGTCTTGCGACATTGGCGGCAACAACCCGGCAAAGCGCTGCGCCAGCATCGATTTGCCGGTGCCCGGTGAGCCCATCATCAACACGCTGTGACCACCGGCCGCGGCAACCTCGAGCGCGCGTTTGGCGGCCGCCTGGCCTTTGACGTCGCGCATGTCGGGCTGTGTGGGCGTGGTCGGGCGCGCGTCGGCAACGGTCAGCGGCAGCGGCGCGGCCAGGTTTGCGCCGGGCGGCTGAAGCGCTGCGACCACGTCGAGCAGGTGAGCCGCACCGTGGATCGCCAAGCCCTCGACGAGCGCGGCCTCGCGCGCGCTCGCATGCGGCAGCACCAGCGCCCGCGTGCTGTGCGCGACGCTGCGGCGCAGCGCGAGCGCCATGGCCAGCGCGCCGCGCACCGGGCGCAACTCGCCGCCGAGCGAGAGCTCGCCGGCGAACTCGAAGCGGTCGACCAGCGCCGCGTCGAGCTGGCCGCTGGCGGTCAGGATGCCGAGCGCGATCGGCAGGTCGAAGCGGCCCGACTCCTTCGGCAGGTCGGCCGGCGCGAGGTTGACCGTGATGCGCTTGTTGGTCGGAAATTCGAGCCCGCTGTTCTGGATGGCTGCGCGCACGCGTTCGCGTGCTTCCTTGACCTCGGTATCGGCCAGGCCGACGAGCGTGAAGCTCGGCAGCCCGTTGGCCAGATGCACCTCGACGGTGACTTCGGCGGCTTCGAGCGCATGCAAAGCGCGGCTGTGGATGACGGCGAGCGACATGGTTCAGTGGGTTCGAGAAGCTGGTGCGGCGGGCCGAGGGATGCCTTTGAGCGTGGCGGGGATTGTGCGGTCGCCCCAACGCGGCGCCTGCGAGATTCTGCGTGGCACCAACAACGTGCGGGCGGTGTCAACGCATCGATCTGGTGCCTGAATGCCCACTTTTCCGCTCTGCGAGCGCCGAGCGCGGCGGGTAACGAGCTGCAAGTCGGCTGGCACACATCCTGCAAAAAGAGGGCGATCCCCCTCAGAACCCAGAAACCCAACGGAGCCTCTCAGATGAACAAGTCGATTCTGTTTCTCGCGATCGCGTCAACGCTCGGCATCGCCGCCCACGCGGAAGATGCGTCGCCGTTCAGCGCGAACATCAGCCTGACCACGAACTACAAGTACCGCGGCCAGGACCAGGGCTCGCTGACGCCGACCAAGTGGCTGCGCCCAGCGGTGCAGGGCGGCTTCGACTGGACCAAAGACGGCTTCTATGTCGGCAACTGGAACTCGAGCATCGGCTGGCTGCCCGATTCGGTCGGCGGCGCCAGCATCGAAATGGACTTCTATGGCGGCTACAAGGGCGAGATCGTGAAGGACCTCGGCTACGACGTCGGCGTGCTCCGCTATCAGTACATCGGCAGTGCCATCGCTAACACCACCGAGCTCTACGGCGCGTTGAGCTACGGCCCGGCGACGCTGAAGTACTCACACACCGTGTCGCGCGACTATTTCGGCTTCGGCGGCGGCGTGTACAAGGGCCGCAACACCGGCTACCTCGATCTGTCGGCCAACTTCCCCGTCGTCGAAGGCCTGACACTCAACACGCACGTCGGCTACACGCGCTTTGCGAGTGAACTGCGTGACAACGTGAACGGTTCCAACGGCAACCGCCTGCCGAACTACTACGACTACAAGGTCGGCGTCACCTACGACCTGAGCAAGTTCGCCGGCGCCGGCGTGGCGATCAGCGGCGCGATCGTCGGCGCCAACAAGAAGGACGCCTTCCAGGACCTCAGCGGCAGCGGCACCAGCATCAACAAGGCCCGCTTCATCGCGACGTTGACGAAGACCCTGTAACCCGGTCGGCGGCCACCGCGCTTCGCGCGGGGCCGCCGTTGCATCACTTCTTGTTCAAGAAAGAGGTTCGACCATGAAGATGGTGACCGCCATCGTCAAGCCCTTCAAGCTCGACGAAGTCCGCGAAGCCCTCAGCGCCATCGGCGTGCAGGGCATCACGGTGACCGAAGTCAAGGGCTTCGGCCGCCAGAAGGGCCACACCGAGCTGTACCGCGGTGCGGAGTACGTCGTCGACTTTTTGCCCAAAGTGAAGATCGAGGCGGCTGTCGACGATGGCGTCGTCGACCGCGTGATCGAGGCGATCGAAGCCGCGGCGCGCACCGGCAAGATCGGCGACGGCAAGGTGTTCGTCTCGTCACTCGAGCAGGTGGTACGCATCCGCACCGGCGAGACCGGCAAAGACGCGCTTTGACCCCCACAAAAAAGAAGACAACCCCATGAAAAAACTAATCGCTTCACTGGCCTTGGGGCTGGCCGCCCTGGGCTTTGCCGGCGCGTCGATCGCGCAAGGCGCTGCGTCTGCACCGGAGGCTGCGGCGCCGATGGCATCGGCACCGGCCGATCCCGCTGCGGCGCCGGCAGCGGCTTCCGCCGTTGATGCGGCTTCGGCGGCCCCGGCGGCTTCAGCGGCCTCCGCGCCGGCCGCTGCCGCCTCGACGCCGGTGGCGAACAAGGGCGACGTCTCCTGGATGATCGTCGCCACGCTGCTCGTCATCTTGATGACGGTGCCGGGGCTGGCACTGTTCTACGGCGGCCTGGTGCGCAGCAAGAACATGCTGTCGGTGCTGATGCAGGTGATGGTCACCTTCTCGATGATCGTCGTGCTGTGGTGCCTCTACGGCTACAGCCTGGCGTTCACCGAAGGCAACGCGTTCATCGGCGGCTTCGACCGCGTGTTCATGAAGGGGCTGTTCGATGCGTCGACCGGCACCTTCGCGATGGCAGCGACCTTCAGCAAGGGCGTCTACATCCCGGAACTGCTGTTCATGGCGTTCCAGGCGACCTTCGCCGGCATCACCTGCTGCCTGATCGTCGGTGCCTTCGCCGAGCGCGCGAAGTTCTCGGCGGTGCTGGCCTTCATGGCGCTGTGGTTCACCTTCAGCTATGCGCCGATCGCGCACATGGTGTGGTTCTGGATGGGCCCGGACGCCTACAGCGGCAAGGAAGTCGTCGACGCGATGAACGCGAAAGCCGGCTACCTCTGGCAGATGGGCGCACTCGACTTCGCGGGCGGCACGGTCGTGCACATCAACGCGGCAGTCGCCGGGCTGGTGGGCGCCTACATGATCGGCAAGCGCGTCGGCTACGGCAAGGAGGCGTTCACGCCGCA
>JANMWQ010000799.1:0-7107 GCA_031394085.1 Rhizobacter sp.
GTCAACGCGCTGGTCGAGCTCGGGCCGACGCAAGAAGCGCGCATCGAGAAAGCCGCGGCGCAGCTGCTGGCCGAAGCCGCGAAGCAGCCCGATGCGTTCTATGAGCGCAGCGGGCGCTCGCTGCAACGCGTCGGCACGAAGCTGCAGGCGTGGAACAAGGGCGGCACGCATGGCGCGGTGCTCAAGCGCCTGCAGACGCAGCTCGATGGCGTGTGTGGCGCGCTCGATGCGGGCGACCCGAAGCGCGCGAACTGCGTTGGTTTGCTGAAGCCTGCGCTCAAGCAGACGGCGTGAGAGGCTGAGTTTTCGCTCGCGTGGCGGTGTAAACCTGAGGCAGTGCGGCAAGGCGCTTGCCTTAGCATCCGCGCCATGCCGAAAAGCCCGTCGCCGAATTCGACCCACCCTTTCAAACTGACCCGGCGCGCCGCGCTTTCAGCCGCCGCCGCGACCCTCGGCGGCGCCGTGCTACCGCCGGCCCGAGCCGCCGACGACAGTGCCGCCGACGGCCCGGTGCTCGGCGCCTGGACGCATGCCTATGCCGCTTTCGGCAAACCCAAGTACCCGCGCGATTTTCAACAGTTCGAGTATGTGAACCCGGCCGCGCCGAAGGGCGGCACGCTCTACCTGCGCAACTCCGACCGGCGCACCAGCTTCGACAAGTTCAACACCTTCACGCTCAAGGGCTCGGCGCCGGGTGGCATCAGCATCTTCATGATGGAGACGCTCGCGATCCTGTCGGGCGACGAGCCGATGACGATGTACGGCCTGCTGGCCGAAGGGATGCTGATCGCGCCCGACAAGTCGTCGATGACGATCCGGCTGCATCCGAAAGCGCGGTTCTACAACGGCGACCCGGTGACCGCGGTCGACGTGAAATACAGCTTCGATTCACAAGCGGGCAAGTTCGCCTCGCCGTCGCTGCAGACCCAGTTCGCCGCGGTCGAACGCGCGGTCGTGCTCGACGCCAGCAGCGTGCGCTTCGACCTGAAGGACAAAAGTACCGACGCACTCTTTGCCATCGGCGCGCTCTTCATCTTCTCGGCCAAGTGGGCGCTCGGCGCTGACGGCAAGCCCAAGCAGTTCGACCAGATCGTCACCGAGTACCCGATCACCAGCGGCCCGTACACGATCGTGCTCGCCGATTCGGGCCGGCGCATCGAGTTCAAACGCAGCCCCGACTACTGGGCGCGCGACCTGCCGGTGCGGCGCGGCTTCTTCAACTTCGATCGCGTCGTCTACCGGTTCTACAAGGACAACGACGTCGCGCGCGAGGCTTTCAAGGCCGGCGAGTTCGACCTCCTGAAGGAATACAGCGCGCGCAGCTGGGTGCGCCAGCACACCGGCCCGAAGTGGGCCAGCGGCCAGATTAAGAAAGACCTCTTCCCGACCGCGTTCGGCGTCATGCAGCAAGCGTTCGACTTCAACCTGCGGCGCGCGAAGTACCAGGACATCCGGGTGCGTGAAGCGGTCGCGCTGACCTACGACTTCGAGATGACGGTGAACCGCTACAAGCAGTACATCCGCGCCGACAGCATGTTTGCCAACACCGACTTCGCGGCCGAAGGTCTGCCGTCGACGGCCGAACTGAAGCTGCTCGAACCGTTCCGCAGCCAGCTGCCGCCGACCGTGTTCGGGCCGGCCTTCGTGGCACCACGCACCGGGGGCGAGCCGGCCCCGCTGCGCCGCAACCTGCTGAAGGCGCGCGCGCTCTTCAACGCCGCCGGCTGGAAGCTCGCGCCCGACGGGCGGCTGCGCAACCCGGCCAGCGAGGCATTCGAGGTCGAGTACATGCGCCCGGGCGAGGCCAGCAGCAACCTGCCGGAGTGGCAGCAAAACATGGAGAAGCTCGGCGCCCGGCTGAAGTTTCGCGACGTGGATTTCGCGCTCTACCAGCGCCGCCTGCAGGAGTACGACTTCGACATGGTGGCGATCGTCGAAGGCACGTTCACGCTGCCGCCGGTGGCCGACCTGATCGCGTTGTACGGCTCGAAGTCGGCCGACGAGAAAGGCAACAGCAACTTCCGTGGCGTGAAGAGCGCCGCCGTCGACAGCCTGCTCAAGACCATGGGCGAAGCGCGCACGCTCGACGAGCTGCGCACCGCCAGCCGCGCGCTCGACCGGGTCGTGATGTGGAACTGGTGGCAGGTGCCGTACCTGTACTCGGCCAACGAACGCGCTTCGTACTGGGACAAGTTCGGCATGCCGACCGTGCGGCCGAAGTACTACACCGCCGAAACCGCGGGAGATGCCGGCAGCACATTGGTCTATCCGGCGTGGCCGATCACGACGTGGTGGATCAAGGCCGAAGGCACCGCATGACAACGGCGCCAGTCGCCCAGAACTCGAGACCCAAGAAGCCATGCTGAGCTACCTTCTCAAACGCATCCTGCTGATGGTGCCCACGCTGTTCGGCGCGCTCGCGATCACCTTCATCGTGATCCAGTTCGTGCCCGGCGGCCCGGTCGAGCAACTGATGGCCGAGGCGCGCGCGGGCCAGCGCGGCGGCGGCGAGACCGGCGGCTACAAGGCCGGGCGCGACAACGACGCGAAGCAGATCGCCGAGTTGAAGAAACTCTACGGCTTCGACAAGCCGGCGCACGTGCGCTTCGTCGAGATGGTCGGCAACTTCCTGCGTTTCGACCTCGGCCGCAGCTTCCTGCAGAACAAAGACGTGTGGCAGCTCATCAAGGAGAAGCTGCCGGTGTCGATCAGCCTGGGCTTGTGGACCTTTGTGTTCACCTACCTGATCTCGATCCCGCTCGGTGTGATCAAGGCGGTGCGCGAAGGCTCGCGCTTCGATGCGGTCACGTCGCTCGTCGTGCTGATCGGCTACGCGATCCCGGGGTTCGTACTCGGCCTCTTCCTGATCGTGCTGTTCGCCGGCGGCAGCTTCTTCGAGTGGTTTCCGCTGCGCGGCCTGACGTCCGACAACTGGGCCGACCTGAGCTGGACAGCCCGCATCACCGACTACTTCTGGCACATCACGCTGCCGCTGATCTGCATGGTGATCGGCAGTTTCGCGATCGTCACGATGCTGACCAAAAACACCTTCGTCGAAGAGATGCGCAAGCAGTACGTGCTGGTCGCGCGGGCGAAAGGCCTGTCACAAAAGCGGGTGCTCTACAAGCACATCTTCCGCAACGCGCTGATCCCGCTGATCACCGGCTTTCCGGCCGCGTTCGTCGGCGCGTTCTTCGCCGGCTCGGTGCTGATCGAAACCCTGTTTTCGCTCGACGGACTCGGCCTCCTCGCGTACGAATCGGTGGTGCGGCGCGACTATCCCGTCGTGCTCGGCTCGCTCTACCTGTTCACGCTGATCGGGCTGGTCGTCAAGCTGGTGGCCGACTTGCTGTACGTGCTGGTCGATCCGCGCGTGCAGTTCACGAGCGTGGGCAAGTGAGCATGAGCGCGATACCGAACCCCGTGATCCAGGTCGATGCGCCTGCGGCCCTGCCCGTCGCGTCGACATCGAAGCCGATGTCGCCGAACCAGCGCGCCTGGGCGCGTTTCAAGCGCAACCGGCTGGGCCACTGGTCGCTGTGGATCTTCGGCGTGCTGCTGGTGCTCGCCAGCCTCGCCGAACTCGTCAGCAACGATCGGCCGCTCGTGGTGCGATACGACGGCGAGCTGTTCTTCCCGCTCGTCAGCAACCCGCCCGAGACCCGCTTCGGCGGCGACTTCGGTACACCCACCGACTGGAAGGATCCCTTGATCCGCGCGCAGCTCGCCAAGCCGGGCAACTGGGCCGTGTTCACCTTCAACGAGCACTCCGACCAGTCGCAGGATTACTTTCTCAAGGCGCCCGCGCCGTCGGCGCCGAGCGGCCAGAACCTGCTCGGCACCGATGGCGACTCGCACGACATGGTGGCCAAACTGATCTACGGCTTTCGCGTGAGCATCTGGTTTGCGTTCGCGCTGACGCTCGTCGGCACCGTGCTGGGTATCGTTGCCGGCGCGATCCAGGGCTACTTCGGCGGTCGCACCGATCTATTCCTGCAGCGCATCTTCGAGATCTGGGGCGCGGTGCCGGAGCTCTACCTGCTGATCATCTTCGCGTCGATCTTCGAGCCTTCGCTGCTGCTGCTGTTGATCCTGCTGTCGCTGTGGGGCTGGCTCGGTCTCTCCGACTACGTGCGTGCCGAGTTCCTGCGCAACCGCAGCCTCGAATACGTGAAGGCCGCGCGCGCACTCGGCCTCTCGAACGCCCAGATCATCCGCCGGCACGTGCTGCCGAACTCGCTGACGCCGGTGATCACGTTCCTGCCGTTTCGGATGAGCGGCGCGATCATCGCGCTGACCTCGCTCGACTTCCTCGGCCTGGGCGTGCCGCAGAACACGCCTTCGCTCGGCGAGCTGCTGCGCCAGGGCAAGGCGAATCTCGACGCCTGGTGGATCATCTTCCCGACCTTCGCGGTGCTGGTGCTGACGATGCTGCTGCTCACCTTCATCGGCGACGCGCTGCGCGACGCGTTCGACACGCGCAAATCATGAGCAACACGATGAACCCGCCGAACCTGCTGGAAGTCGAGCGGCTCACGGTGCACTTCGGTGCCAGCACCGTCGTCGACGATGTTTCCTTCACCATCGCACCCGGCGAGAAGTTCGCGCTGGTCGGCGAGTCGGGCTCGGGCAAGTCGATCACGGCGCTGTCGGTGCTGCGGCTGGTCGACGCGGCCGTCACGAGCGGCGCGATCCGCTTCAATGGCGAAGACCTGCTGAAAAAGTCCGAACGCCAGATGCGCGGCATCCGCGGTGCCGAGATCGCGATGATCTTCCAGGAACCGATGACTGCTTTAAACCCGCTGTACACGGTGGGCAACCAGATCGGCGAGGTGCTGGAGCTGCACGAGGGCCTGCGCAAAAACCAGGCACGCGCGCGCGCGGTCGAGCTGCTCGCGCGCACCGGCATTCCCGATCCTGCGCAGCGCATCGACGCCTACCCGCACCAGCTCTCGGGCGGCCAGCGGCAGCGCGTGATGATCGCGATGGCGCTCGCGTGCAAACCGAAGCTGCTGATCTGCGACGAGCCGACGACCGCGCTCGACGTGACGATTCAGGCGCAGATCCTCGCGCTGCTCGACGAGTTGCAGGCCGAGATGGGCATGGCGCTCTTGTTCATCACGCACGACCTGAACCTGGTGCGGCGCTTCACGCACCGCGTCGGCGTGATGGAGCGCGGCAAGCTGGTGGAGATCGGCGACACCGCCGCGGTGTTCGGCAACCCGCAGCACGCGTACACCCGCAAGCTGTTGGCGAGCCGGCCGCAGCGGGTGGTGCAGCCGCTGCCGGCGGATGCGCCGACGTTGCTCGCGGGCGTCGACATCGGCGTCAGTTTCACGATTGCGCAGGGCTGGTTCAGCAAGCGCGTGTTCGAGGCGGTGCGCCACGCCACGCTGCAGTTGAAGCGCGGCGAAACGCTCGGCATCGTCGGCGAATCGGGCTCGGGCAAGACGACGCTCGGGATGGCGCTGCTCGCGCTGCAGCCGATCGCAGCCGGCGAGGTGCAGATGGGCGGCCAGCGCATCGACAACGCCGATCGCTCTGCGTTGCGCGCGATGCGCAAGCGCATGCAGGTGGTGTTTCAGGACCCGTTCGCCTCGCTGAGCCCGCGCATGACGGTCGGCCAGATCGTCGGCGAGGGCCTGGCGCTGCACCGCCCCGAATTGACGAAATCCGCGCGCGACAAGCTCGTGCTGGAGATGCTCGACGAGGTCGGCCTGAGCGAAGCCAACGGCGTGGCCAACGTGCTGCAGCGCTACCCGCACGAGTTTTCGGGCGGGCAGCGCCAGCGCATTTCGATCGCCCGCGCGGTGGTGTTGCGGCCCGAGGTGCTGGTGCTCGACGAGCCGACTTCAGCGCTCGACGTCTCGGTGCAGCAGCAGGTGCTGGCGCTGCTTGCCGATCTGCAGCGGCACTATGGTTTGAGCTACGTGTTCATCAGCCACGACCTGGCGGTGGTGCGTGCGATGTCGCACCGCGTGATGGTGATGAAGAACGGCGACGTGGTCGAAGAGGGTGAGGCCGAAGCCTTGTTCGATGCGCCGCGCGAGCCCTACACCCGCGCCCTGCTGGCCGCCGCGCACCTGGGTTGACTGGTGTGACAGTCAACGCAGCGCGAGGCGCTGCGCGGGGGGGCGCGAGGTTGGGTGATCAGGCGGCTGCTTGCTTGGCCGGGGCCGGCCGCTGCTGCTTCGCGGCCCTCTTCTCGTCTTTCGCCCGCTTCTGTTTTTCTCGGCGGGTGCCGCGGTCTCTGTCTGCGCTCATGGCTGTCTCGGGTGGGTTGGAGGAGGCCAGGTTTTAACACCACTCCGACCGGGCCGAGCTTTCAACCCAGCGCTTCGCGCACGAAATCGAGCCGGTCCTGGCCGAAGAACATCTCGGTGCCGACGAACATCGTCGGCGCACCGAACACGCCGCGCGAGATGGCCTCTTCGGTGGTGGCGCGCAACGCGGCCTTGACCTCGGCATCGCCGGCCCAGCCCATCACCTCGGCCGGGTCGAAACCGGCCGCGACGAGCGCGCTCGAGGCGATGGCCGGATCGTTGAGGTTTTGCGGCGCGACCCACATCGCATGGAACACGCCGGTCAGGTAGGCCTCGAAGCGCTCGGGTGCCCGCATCAAGGCGCCTGTGGCACCGCGCATCAGCAGCAAGGTGTTGACGGGGAAGAACGGGTTCGTGGCCAGCGGTACACCGTAGCGGCGGGCGAAGCGCGCCATGTCGGTCGTCATGTGGTGGCCCTTGGCCGGCACGGTGGCGGGCGAGGCGTTGCCTGTCGCCTGGAAGACGCCGCCGAGCAGCATCGGCCGGTAGACCAATTCGGCGCCGGCTTGTGCGCACAGCGCGGGCAGCTGCGTCCACGCGAGGTAGGTGGTCGGGCTGCCGACATCGAAGAAGAACTCGACGCGCTTGATGGTCTCGTTGGTGCTCGTGCTCATGGTTCACCCTGGGTTGTGCGGCTCGAAGGATGGTCGCCCGGCATGCTACGGTCAGCTGCGCCTGTCGCACACGGAGAATCTCACGATGTCAACGAACCAACCCGCCAAGGTCGCCCTCGTCATCGGCGCCGGCGATGCAACCGGCGGCGCCATCGCCAGCCGCTTTGCGG
>JANMWQ010000803.1:0-2118 GCA_031394085.1 Rhizobacter sp.
TCATGTAAGTGCTCCTGAAGATGAAGTTGCTTGAGCGCGGGCCGAGGCTCAGCGTGCGTCGCTGCCGTCGCGCATCGCCATGCCCTGGGCGCGCGCTTCGGCGATCAGCGCTTCGTGCGCATCGCGCAGCGTCTTGGCCAGCGTGAAAACGGATGAGATCAAGAACAGCCAGCTGACGCCGAGGAAGGCCTTGTAGGTCGGGTTCACGTCCATGCGCCACAGGCCCCAAGCCGTCAGCAGCATGGCGAGCGCGAAGCCGCCCCAGACCACCGCGCCCCACATCGGCGTGTCGGTCTTGCGCTGCTCGTTGTCACGCACGAACTTGGCGAGTGCGAACGCGGTCGAGAGGCAAAACATGTAGCCCATCACCATGAAGGCGCGGTCGAGGTCGGCGCCGGGCAGGTAAGCCAGGCCGGTGCCACAGAGCAGCACGGCCAGGCCGAACGAGACCCAGACCTGCAGCTTCCAGGCTTTCGTGTCTTTGCGGATCGTGGTGGATTGCATGGTGAGGTCTTTTATGGGTTTGTTGAACACGGGGGCATCTTCAGGTGCGCGCCGGATGGTATCAATCACCCGAAGGAGGGTTGCGTTGGTTTGCCCCTCTGGTATCTTATAAAGGTACTTTCTGAGGAGTACCACCGATGAGCACGACGCACGATCTGGTCACCGCGCTGAAGAGCGAACTCAAGGCCGCCGGCATCACCTATGCCGAACTCGCCGGGCAGCTCGGCATGGCCGAGTCGAGCATCAAACGCATCTTCGCGAAGGGCGACATGCCGCTGTCGCGCATCGACGAGGTGCTGCGCGTGCTGAAGATGGACTTCGCCGAACTCGCCCGCAAAATCGCTGATGCGCAGCCGCTGCGCCGCGAGCTCACGCTCGAGCAGGAGACGGCCGTCGTCGCCGACCGCAAGCTGATGCTGCTGGCGATCTGCTGCATCAGCCAATGGACGTTCGAGCAGATGGTCACAACCTACGCCATCAGCGAGGCCGAGTGCGTGCGCTATCTGCTGCAGTTGGACAGGCTCGGCTTCATCGAACTGCGGCCGCTGAACCGCTACCGTCTCAAGGTCGGCAAGGGCTTTCGTTGGCGACCGAACGGGCCGGCGATGGAATACTTTCGCAAACATGTCGCCGACGACTACTACAGCGGCGGCTTCGACGGCGAAGGCGAGACGCTGATGCTTGTGCATGGCCACATCAGCACCGCGCAGGCGGCCAACTTCGTCGAGCGGCTGCAGCGTGTGGGCCAGGACTTCGCGCAGCAGCACTTGGCCGACCAAAAGCTGGGGCCCGAGCACAAGGGCCACTACACGCTGGTCGTCGGCATGCGCTCGTGGCTGTTCGCGCCGTTCCGCAACCTGAGGCGCGTGGCACCGCCCAAGTGACTCAAGCGGCGCGCTGCTCCAGCATGTAGTTGGCACCGTCGTACTGGCCGAGCGTGTCGGTCAGGTACGGCAGCACTTTGAGCAACTCGTCGTGCAACGTGAACGGCGGGTTGATCACGAACATGCCGCTGCCGGCCAGGCCGAAACCTTGGGTGGAGGGCTGCTGCACCGTGAGCCGCGCGTGCAGCCAGCCCTTCGGCGCAATCCCTTCGAGCCGCTTTGGCAACTGCGCCGCTTCGAGCTTGCTGACCTGCGGGTACCAGACGACGTAGACACCCTCCGGGAATCGCGCGATCGCTTCGCGCAGCGACGTGACCACGCGACCGTAGTCTTTGTGGCCTTCATAGCTCGGGTCCATCAGCACGACCGCGCGGCGCGACGACGGCGGCACCTGGCCTTTGAGCCCGTCGAAGCCGTCGGTGTCGAACACTTCGGCGCCTTTGACGTCGCCGATGTACGACTGCAGGATGCGGTGGTCGGTCGGGTGCAACTCGAACAGGCGCAGCTGGTCTTGCGCGCGCAGCAGCATGTGCGCGAAGGCCGGCGAGCCGGGGTACTGCTCGAGCATGCCGTCGGGGTTGAACTGGCGCACGAGCTGCATGTAGTCGGCCACGGCGGGCGGCAGGTCGTCACGGTCCCAGAGCCGCAGCACGCCTTGCTCGAACTCACCTTTTTTCTGCGCGAACCGTCCTTCGAGCGAGTAACCGCCGGCGCCGGCGTGCGTGTCGAC
>JANMWQ010000812.1:0-2091 GCA_031394085.1 Rhizobacter sp.
GCCGGTTCGGGCGTGCAGCCGCTCGGCATCCTGAGGATGATTTCGCTCTTGTCCAGCTTGGGCAACATCCCGGCCGAGCTGGTGTTCTGCTTCGCGACCGGCAACACCGCAAAGATCCGCAACCTGAACTGCGGCCTGATCGAAACCGGCCGCGCTGCCGATTTCGTGTTCATAGACCGGGCCCAGCACACCGCGGGCCGCACGCTGCTCGAGAGCGTTCAGCTCGGCGACCTGCCCGGCGTCGGCATGGTGATGATCGACGGCATCGTGCGCTGCGGCCGCAGCCGCAACACGCCGCCGGCGACCGAGGTGCCGGTGGTGGTCGGCGTGCGTTGAGCGTTCGGCGTCAGGGCACCGCGGGCTTCTGCGACGCGAGGCCGAACTGCCAGAGCAGGAAACCGTAGACGTCGGCCAGTTTGCTGTTGGCCTGCCCGGCGGTGCTGCCCATTCCGTGCCCGGCCTGGCTGTCGGTGCGCAACAAAATGGGCTTGCCACTGGTGCTTGCGGCCTGTAGCCGCGCAGCTGTCTTGGCGCTGTGCCACACGTCGACGCGCGGGTCGTTGAGCCCGTGGATCAGCAGCACCGCCGGGTAGGCCTTGCCGTCTTCGATGTGCGCGTAGGTGCTCATCTCGAGCAGCCCCGCGAACTCGTCGGCGTTTTTCGACGAGCCGAACTCGGAAACATTGGTGATGCCGTTGGCCGACTCCTCGCTTCGCACCGCGTCCATGATGCCGACATCGAAGACCGCCGCGGCGAACAGCTCGGGCGCGCTCGTGACCGCGCGACCGACGAAGATGCCGCCGGCACTCGTGCCCCAGATGCCGAGCGTCGCCGGCGAGGCATAGCCCTGTTCGATCAGGTAGCGGGCGCAGGCGATGCCGTCTTTCCAGGTGTTCGGCTTGGTGGTCTTAAAGCCGGCCCGGTACCAAGGGTCGCCGAAGGCGCCACTGCCGCGCACATTGGCATAGGCCAACACGCCGCCGCGTTCGAGCCACGCGATGCTGCGCGGATCGAAACCGGCTTCCATCGAGAAGCCGTAGGCGCCGTAGCCGTTCAGCAGGGTCGGGTTGCTGCCGTGGAGCAGCAGGCCCTTGCGGCGCACGATCGCGAGCGGCACCCGCGCGCCGTCGTGGCTGGTCACGAGCACTTCGGAGACCTCGAGCTCAGGTGTGCCGGGCGGGCGCTGGCCGTGTCGCAGGCCGGTGTCGCGGGTGCGGCCGTCGCGGCCGACCGCGAGCACGCGCGAGGGCCCGGTCCAGGTGCTCGTAGCGACCCATGGTTCGGCGCCAGTGCGGGCCGGGTCGTCGACGAGGAAGGTCGAGCCGGCCAGGACCGGCGCGAGGTCACGCCCCTGATTGGACGCACCGACGTGCCGTCGCACGCGGGTGTTGAAGCCGAGTTGAACCTCGGTGTAAATCGCGTTGCGATCGAGCGCAAACGCCTTGAGCACACCAGCCTCGGGCTCGGGAACCACCTCGGCAGCACGCGCAAGCACCGGGTCGGCGAGCGGTAGCGCGAGCACGCGACCGCGCGGGGCACCGGCATAGGTGCGCAGGTAGAGCGTCTTGCCGCGCAACTGCACATCGGTGATCTTGTCGGCCGCAGTCGCAATCGGGCGCCAGGGGATCGGCGCCGCGCCAATCAGTGCCGCGACCGGGGCGACGAAGATTTTGCCCTCCGGCACGGTGGTGTCGGTGGTGCGGGCGATCATGTAGCGGCTGCCCGGTGCGAAAAACACCTCCGCCACGTCGAGGCGATCGAGCTGCAGCGATTTGTCGACGAGCGGGCCGAACAGCGCGCGCGCCTCGCTCTCGGGCCGGCCGGCCTCGATCACGAAGACGGTGGTATCGAGGTAGGTTTCGGTCTCGGGTGCATCGGCAGGCAACTCGCGCCCTTGGTTGTAGGTGAGGTGGCGGTTGTCGGGCGCCCAGCGAACGGCGTTGCTGCGAACCCGCGGAATCGGCGCACCGATCGCCTTGCCGGTGGCGATGTCCATCAGGTAGAGCGAAGCGTCTTCGGAGCCGCCAGCCGAGACGCCGTAGGCCAGCGTCTTGCCGTTCCACGAGGCCGCGAAGTAGTTGATGGCGTGGG
>JANMWQ010000042.1:0-5210 GCA_031394085.1 Rhizobacter sp.
GGGCTGGACCCTCACCAGCGGCGGCGCCTTCGTGCGCGGTGCGCTGCTCTCGGAGGCCGGCTACCAGGGCCACGGCGCGCCCGAACTGTTCTACGACCCACGCATCCTCGCCGCGCTGAAGCACGCCAGCGGCAGCTTCGCTCGGGTCAACGGCGGCTGGCGCGACTTTTGAGGATGGACACCATGCGCACATCGTCATCACGCCGCCAGCGCGGCATCACGCTGATCGAAGCGCTGATCGCCTTCTTGGTGCTCACGCTCGGCATGCTCGCGATCGCACGTGTTCAACCGCACCTGCGGCTCAACGCCGAGGTTGCGCGCCAGCGCTCCGAGGCGGTGCGGCTGGCGCAGGAAGACATCGAAACGCTGCGCGCATTCGCCGTGCTCGCGACAGCGCCCGGCGCGCCCGGGGCACCCGGTGCCCACTCCTTCGAGGCGATCGCGAGCGATTCGCGCACGGTGGATTCGAGCAACGGCTACGCCACCCACACCGCATACCTCGTCGCACGGCAGGTCACCGCGGCCGGCACGCTGCTGGCGAAGAGCCTGCTGGTCACGGTCAGCTGGAACGACCCCGCCGGCCACCCGCAGCAGATCGCGCTCGGCTCGTTGATCGCCGGCGTGGCGCCGGCCTACAGCGGTGCGCTCGGCCTCGCGCGCAGCACCTCGTCGTCGAAGGGCCCGTTCGGCCGCTCGGTGCGCATTCCGCTGGCCGCGAAAGACCTCGGCGATGGCCGCAGCGCGTTCAAGCCGGTCGCCACCGGCAGCGTCGCGTTCATGTTCGACAACGGCAGCGGCTTGCTGACCGGCCGCTGTGCCGCGGTCGCGCCGACCACGCCGACGAGCGGGCTGACCGCCGCCACGCTCGGCGCCTGCGACGCGAACGTCGGCCACCTGCTCAGCGGCGTGGTGCGCTTCTCCTCGGGCGCGCTGCCGAACGCCGCGCAGGGCGTTGAGGCGCCACTCTCGTTCACGTTGGCGATGACGATGACCGGCGGCAGCTACGCGGTCGCGCCGGTGTGCAGCGTCGAGTCGGTCACGACGCCGGCCGGCGATCGCTTCGCGGCTTACCACTGCGCGGTCTACCCGTCGGCCGGCGGCCAGTGGTCGGGCCGCGCGAACCTGGTGCCGAGCGGCTGGACGATCGGTACGAACGCTTCCGAGAAACGTGTGTGCCGCGTCAGCACCGACCTCGATGCGAGCGGCGCGATCGACGCGAACATCGAGCACCCGGCGAACTACGCGGGTGTTGCCGCCAGTCTGGCGAACCAGAACTTCCTCGTCGTCGGCGGCAACGTGGCCTGCCCCGGCGGCCCGGCGATTCAGGTCGCGGGCAACAATGGCGATGTGTACGTCGACCTGAGCACTGCGCAGCACCAACCATGAGCGACAACTTCACCACGCCGATGCACGAGGCGATGAGCCTGGCGCGCGCGTCGATCGGCCTGACCGACCCGAACCCGCGCGTCGGTTGCGTGCTGGTCGCCGCCGACGGCCGCGTCATCGGCCGCGGCCACACACAGCAGGCCGGCGGCCCGCATGCGGAGGTGATGGCCTTGCGCGATGCGGTCGCAAACGGCGAGAGCCCACGCGGCGCGACCGCGCACGTCACGCTGGAGCCGTGCGCGCACCACGGCCGCACGCCGCCGTGCTGCGACGCGCTGATCGAGGCCGGCATCGCGCGCGTCGTGATGGCGATGGGAGACCCGTTCCTGCTCGTCGCCGGCCAGGGCGCGGCACGGCTGCGCGCGGCCGGCATCGAAGTGATCAAAGGCGAGCTCGCCATGGAGGCGCACGAACTCAACATCGGCTTCTTCTCGCGCGTGCGGCGCGGGCGACCGTGGGTGCGCTTGAAAGCCGCGGTCTCGCTCGACGGGCGCACCGCGCTGAACAACGGCGCGAGCCAGTGGATCACCGGCCCGGCCGCACGCGCCGACGGTCATGCGTTCCGCAAGCGGGCGGGCGCGGTGCTCACCGGCGTCGGCACGGTCCTCGAAGACAACCCGCGGCTCGACGTGCGCCTCGTCGAGACCGTGCTGCAACCGCTGCGCGTGATCGTCGATTCGCGCCTCGAGACGCCGCCCGCGTCGCGCATCCTCGATGCGCCCGGCGCGGCCCTGATCTACGCCGCGGCACCTGACGAATCACACCGCGCCGCGCTCGAAGCACGCGGCGTGCAGATCGCGCTGATGCGCGGCCCGGGCGGCAAGGTCGATCTGGCCGCGATGCTCGACGACCTCGCGGCGCGCGGCGTCAACGAATTGCATGTCGAGGCCGGCCACAAGCTCAATGGCTCGTTCGTGCGCGAAGGGCTGGTCGACGAATTCCTGATCTACATGGCGCCGAAGCTGCTGGGCCTCGGCCGCGAAATGGCGGCGTTCGGGCCGCTGGAGCACCTGCAAGACAGCCTCGCGCTGCGCTTCGTCAGCGTGACGCCGATCGGCGACGACCTGCGCCTGATCGCCCGCCCTTCTAGAATGCCGTGATGTTCACCGGTATCGTCAGCGGCCTCGGCCGCATCACCGCATCGCGCGCACTCGGCACGGGCGCATTTCATGGCAAACAACTGACCATCGAGGTGCCGGCCGGCTACCTCGACGATGTGCAACCCGGCGACAGCATCGCGCTCAACGGTGCCTGCATGACGGTCACGACCTTCGATGCCGCCGCGAACCGGTTCACGATCGACATCTCGGCCGAGAGCCTGGACAAGACCGCGGGTCTGGCCGAGCCCGGCCCGGTGAACCTCGAGAAGGCGATGCGCGCCAACGACCGGCTCGGCGGCCACATGGTCAGCGGCCATGTCGACGGCATCGGCCGCGTGACGCTCTTGCAGCGGGTCGGCGAGTCATGGGAGCTGCGCGTGCGCGCGCCGCTCGAACTCGCGCGCTTCATCGCCTACAAAGGTTCGATCACGGTGAACGGCGTGAGCCTGACCGTGAACCGCGTGACCGATCCGAAGCCTGCGTTCGAGCAAAGCGGCTTCGGCCAGATCGGCCCCGACCATCGCGGCTGCGAGCTCAGCATCAACCTCATCCCCCACACGATGCAGAGCACGACGCTCGGCACGCTCAAAGCCGGTGCACAGGTGAACCTCGAAATCGACCTGATCGCGCGCTATGTCGAGCGCATGCTCACCGCGCCGAAAGCCGGCTGAGCGGAACCCCGGGCCATCCCGGGCGGCCACCTACAATTCGGGGATGGCCATTTCCCCGATTCCCGAGCTGGTTGCCGAGCTGGCAGCGGGCCGCATGATCATCCTTGTCGACGAGGAAGACCGCGAAAACGAAGGCGATCTCGTCATCGCCGCCGACCACGTCACGCCCGAGGCGATCAATTTCATGGCGCGCTTCGGCCGCGGCCTGATTTGCCTCACGTTGACACCCGAGCGCTGCGATCGCCTGCAGCTCCAATCGATGACCGCACGCAACGGCACGCGCCACGGCACTGCGTTCACGGTCTCGATCGAAGCCGCGACCGGCGTCGACACCGGCATCTCGGCGGCCGACCGCGCGCGCACCGTGCAGGCGGCCGTGGCGCGCGACGCGCGTGCCGCCGATTTGGTGCAACCCGGCCACATCTTCCCGCTGCGTGCGCAAGAAGGCGGCGTGCTGATGCGCGCAGGCCACACCGAAGCGGGCTGCGACCTCGCCGGAATGGCGGGCCTGTCGCCGGCGTCGGTCATCTGCGAAGTGATGAAGGACGACGGCACGATGGCGCGCCTGCCCGACCTGATCGCGTTCGCGCGCGAACACGGCCTGAAGATCGGCACGATCGCCGACCTGATCGAGCACCGCAGCCGCAATGAGACGCTGATCGAACGCATCGGCAGCCGTCCGCTCGTCACCGCTCAGGGCACGTTCGATTGCACCGCTTATCGCGATCGCACCGGCGGCCTGCACCTGGCGCTGACGAAAGGCACGTGGAGCGAAGCCGACGAAGTGCTGGTGCGCGTGCACGAGCCGCTGTCGGTGATGGATTTGCTCGACGTCGGCGGCAACTGCCAGCACTCATGGCCGCTGCCCAGGGCGCTCGGGGTGTTGCAGCAGAACCCGCGCAGCGCGGCGCTGCTGCTCAACTGCGGCGAAGACGTGGCCGCACTGGTGCCGCATGTGCTGCCGCCGGCGAACGACGCCGCGCACACGGCCCGCCCACAAGGCCAGATGGACCTGCGCACCTACGGCATCGGGGCGCAGATCTTGCGCGACATCGGCATCGCGAAAATGAAGCTGCTCGGCAGCCCGCGCCGCATGCCCAGCATGACCGGCTACGGGCTCGAGGTCACCGGCTTTCTCGCCGCAGAACAACAACAGGGATGAACGATGCAAGACGCTGACAAAGGCGAAATGAACCGGAGCGAAACGAAAAGCGGCGGGATGCAGGCGCAGATCGACGGGCGCGACTTGCGCATCGGCATCGTGCAGGCGCGCTTCAATGCCGCGATCACCGACAAGCTGGCCGAGCTGTGCCTGGCCGAGCTGCAGGCGCTCGGTGTCGCTGCCAAGCACATCAAGCACGTGACCGTGCCAGGCGCGCTCGAGGTCGCGATCGCGCTGAACGCGCTGGCCGAAAGCGAAGGCTACGACGCGCTGATCGCGCTCGGCTGCGTCGTGCGCGGCGAGACCTATCACTTCGAGCTGGTCGCCAACGAGAGCGGCGCGGCGGTCACGCGCGTCGCACTCGACCACCAGATCCCGATCGCCAACGCGATCCTCACGGTCGAGAACGAAGCGCAGGCCTGGGCGCGCACCGAAGAGAAGGGGCGCGACGTGGCCCGGGTGGCCGTCGAGATGGCCAACCTGATGGAAGACCTGTCGTGACCGACCCCGTCGATCCCGTGGACTCGCCCACCGACGCACCCGCCGCGAAGCCCGCGCCTAAAAAGAAGCCCGGCTTCAAACACACGAAGCCGAAATCGGCGCGCCGCCGCTCGCGCGAGTTCGCGCTGCAGGGCCTGTACGAGTGGCTGGTCTCGGGCACCGAGGCGGGCCTGATCGACGCGCACATGCGCGAGCAGGAAGGCTTCGACAAATGCGACGCCGCGCACTTCGATGCGCTGCTGCACGGCTGCATCTTGGAGGCCGCGGCGATCGACGCGGTGCTCGCGCGCCACGTCGACCGCAAGACCTCGCATCTTTCGCCGATCGAGCACGGCGTGTTGATGATCGGCGTCTACGAGCTGACGCACTGCATCGAGATCCCGTACAAGG
>JANMWQ010000100.1:0-18203 GCA_031394085.1 Rhizobacter sp.
ACCGCGCGCGACTTCGGCTCGAACACGATGCGCACCGGCGCGTCCTTGCTCGATTCATCGCGCACCGCGTCGAGCACCGCGAGCACAGTCGTCTTCAGCTGCGCCTGCTCGGCCGAGAGCGTCTTCTTGCCGGCCTTGACCTTCGGGTTCGTCAGCTCCTCGATTTCCTCCAACACCTTCTGCGTGCTCGTGCCCGGCGGCAGCTCGGTGACGATCAGCTGCCACTGGCCGCGTGCGAGTTCCTCGATCTTCCACCTGGCGCGCACCTTCAGGCTGCCGCGGCCCGAGGCGTAGGCCGCGCGGATGTCCTCGGGGCTGCTGATGATCTGGCCGCCGCCCGGGTAATCAGGGCCGGGGATCAGCGCGGTGAATTCGTCGTCGGTCAGGCGCTCGTTGCGGATCAGCGCGACCGCCGCCGCCGCGATCTCGCGCAGGTTGTGGCTCGGCACTTCGGTCGCGAGGCCGACCGCGATGCCGCTCGCGCCGTTGAGCAAAACGAAAGGCAGGCGCGCGGGCAACTGCCGCGGCTCCTGGAACTCGCCGTCGTAGTTCGCGATGAAGTCGACCGTGCCTTCGTCGAGCTCGTCGAGCAGCAACCGCGTGATCGGCGCGAGGCGCGCCTCGGTGTAGCGCATCGCGGCCGCACCGTCGCCATCGCGCGAACCGAAGTTGCCCTGGCCGTCGACCAGCGGGTAGCGTTGCGAAAAATCTTGCGCCATGCGCACCATCGCGTCGTAGGCCGCCGTGTCGCCATGCGGGTGGTACTTGCCGAGCACATCACCGACCACGCGCGCACTCTTCACTGCCTTCGGCCCCGATGTGGTCGTGAACGCCAGGCCCATGCGCTCCATCGAGAACAGGATGCGGCGCTGCACCGGCTTTTGGCCATCGCACACATCGGGCAGCGCGCGGCCCTTCACGACGCTCAGCGCGTACTCGAGGTAGGCGCGCTCGGCGTATCGGGCCAGGCTGACGGCGGTGCCGTCGTCAGCGGGCGGCGGGGTGTCGAAGAGATCGGGTTCGGAAGTCATTCGGTGGGTTCAGGCAAACGGATTGCGTATGGTCAAGCGACCGTCGAAACGCTGGCCATGCGAAAAGTCTTCGGAGGCGAGCGTCGTGCAGCCGGCTTCGAGCGCCGCCGC
The DNA here is from genome assembly GCA_031394085.1 of Rhizobacter sp. Taxonomy (GTDB): domain Bacteria; phylum Pseudomonadota; class Gammaproteobacteria; order Burkholderiales; family Burkholderiaceae_C; genus LMDS01. Next base: position 1,143 of record JANMWQ010000100.1, read on the forward strand.
CGCGATCATCGCGTCATAGACGTTCAGCTGATAGCGCTTCGCGAGAGCCAAGCCTTGCTGATGCGTCGCGAGGGTCAGCGGGCGCACATCGGCGAAGCGTTGAACATCGTTCAGCGCCTGTTCCACAGTGGGCCAGGGCAGGCCCATCTTGCGCCGCGAGACGTTCAGAAACTCGTTCAGTACCTGCACGCTGATCACGATCCGCCCGGCCAGCAAGGCCTCGGCTCGATCGGCCTTCGCCTCGTCGTCTGAGAGCAGGTAGAGCAGCACGTTCGTGTCGACGAACGGCGGTGGCGCCACCGTCATCGGCTGCGCTCGTTCGCTTCCATGCGGTCGAACTTGAAGTCGGCCGGCAGCCTGCCGCGGAGTTTGCGAAGGCGTGCCAACGCCTGCCGATCACCCGCGTCAGCACGTTCTACGCGCAAGGTGCGCGCATTGGCGACCTCGACCTCGACCTGATCGCCTTCGCGCAGGCCGAGCACTTCGACCACGGCGGCTGGGAGGCGGATCGCCAGGCTGTTGCCCCACTTGGAAACTTGCATGTCGGCTCCGTGACTCGGTAGATATACAGATGCGCAGTGTATATCCCAAATCCTGCTAAGACATCACACATCCACCTCGATCGCATCCCCGTGCAACTCCATCAGATCGCGCCGCGCCTGCGCCTCGCCCTTGCCCATCAGCTTGGTCAGCGAGGTCACCGTCTCGTCGAAGCCGAGCAAGCCGTATTCGGTTTGCAGCAGGCGGCGCGTGTCGGGGTTCAGGGTCGTGTCCCACAACTGCTCGGCATTCATCTCGCCCAGGCCCTTGAATCGGCTGATGCTCCACGCGTTTTCGCGCGCACCTTCCTTGCGCAGCTTGTCGAGCGTGGCGGTGAGTTCGCCTTCGTCGAGCGCGTAGATCTTCGCGGCGGGCTTCTTGCCGCGTGCCGGCGCGTCGATGCGAAACAGCGGCGGCTTGGCGATGTAGATGTGGCCGGTCGCGACCAGCCTCGGAAAGTGTCGGAAGAACAGCGTCAACAGCAGCACCTGGATGTGCGAGCCGTCGACATCGGCATCGCTCAAGATGCAAATCTTGCCGTAGCGCAGGCCGCTCAGATCGGGCGTGTTGCCTTCGGTGTAAGGGCCAGGCCCGTGCGGGTCGACGCCGATCGCGACCGCGATATCGTGGATCTCGTTGTTCGCGAACAGGCGATCGCGCTCCACCTCCCACGCGTTGAGCACCTTGCCGCGCAACGGCAGGATCGCCTGCGTTTCCTTGTTGCGGCCCATCTTCGCGCTGCCACCGGCCGAATCGCCCTCGACGAGGAACAACTCGTTCAGGTTCAGGTCGCGGCTCTCGCAATCGGTCAGCTTGCCCGGCAACACGGCCACGCCCGAGCCTTTGCGTTTCTCGACCTTCAACGAAGCGCGCTGCCGGGTCTGCGCGCAGCGGATCACCAGATCGGCGAGCCGCTTGCCGAAATCGACGTGCTGGTTGAGCCAGAGCTCGAGCGACGGCTTGACGTAGATCGAGACGAGGCGCAGCGCATCGCGCGAGTTCAAGCGCTCCTTGATCTGGCCCTGGAACTGCGGGTCGAGCACCTTCGCGCTCAGCACGAAGCTGGCGCGCGAGAACACGTCTTCGGGCATCAGCTTGACGCCTTTGGGCAGCAGCGAGTGCATGTCGATAAAGCCCTTGACGGCGCCGAACAGGCCATCCTTCAAGCCCGACTCGTGCGTGCCACCCGCCACCGTGGGGATCAGGTTGACATAGCTCTCGCGCATCGGCGCGCCGTCTTCGGTGAAGGCCACGCACCAGGCCGCGCCTTCACCCTCGGCGAAGTTTTCGGTCTCGCCACCATCGGCATAGTGCGCGCCCTCGAACAGCGGGATCACCGGATCGGCGTGCAGGCTCTGCATCAGGTAGTCGCGCAGACCGCCCTGGTAGAGCCACTCGATTTTCTCCCCACTTTTTTCGATCGTCAGCGTGACGGTCACGCCCGGCATCAGCACGGCCTTGCTGCGCAGCAGATGCGTCAGCTCGGCCTTCGGCAGTTCGGCGCTCTCGAAATACTTCGGATCAGGCCAGGCGCGCGCCGTCGTGCCGCTCTTGCGGTCGCCGGCGGCGATTTTGCGCAGCACCAGCGGCTCGATCACGTCGCCGCCCGCGAACGCGAGTTTGGCGACCTGCCCTTCGCGCCAGACGCTCACCTCGAGCCGCTTCGACAGCGCGTTGGTCACGCTGACGCCCACGCCGTGCAGCCCGCCCGAAAAGCTGTACGCGCCGCCCGAGCCCTTGTCGAATTTGCCACCGGCGTGCAGCCGCGTGAACACGATCTCGACGACCGACACCTTCTCTTCGGGGTGGAGCCCGAACGGGATGCCGCGACCGTCGTCCTCGACGCTGACCGAGCCGTCGGTGTGCAGCGTCACGTCGATCCGCTTGCCATGGTGGGCAAGCGCTTCGTCGGCCGCGTTGTCGATCACCTCTTGAATGATGTGCAGCAGGTTGTCGGTTCGCGTGTACATGCCCGGGCGCTGTTTGACGGGCTCGAGCCCCTTCAACACGCGGATCGATGCCTCGCCGTACGCGCCGGCGGGAGAACTGTTTTGCTTGGTTGCCATGGGCGCGGATTCTAGGAGCCTGCAAGAATCGGTCGGTGTGAACTGACAGGATTCCCGCCATGCACTACCGCCCACTCGGCCGCTCCGACTTGAACGTTTCGCCGATCTGCTTCGGCGGCAACGTCTTCGGCTGGACCGCCGATGAAGCCACCTCGTTCAAGCTGCTCGACGCCTGGGTCGACGCCGGCATGAACTTCATCGACACCGCCGACGTTTACTCGCGCTGGGTGCCGGGTCACACCGGCGGCGAGTCGGAAACGATCCTCGGCAAGTGGCTCAAGCAAAGCGGCAAGCGCGACAAGATCGTGCTGGCCACCAGGGTCGGCAAGGACATGGGCAACGGCAAGGTCGGCCTCGCCCCGGCCTACTTGCGCAGCGCTGTCGAGGCCTCGCTCAAGCGCCTGCAGCTCGATGCCGACGCGATCCGCACGATCGACGCGGCGAGCGCCTGACGTGGTCACCCGGCTCGCCGCAGGCGATGCACACGGCGGCGCCGCCGCATCGGCGTGGGTGCAGCGCTGGTCGCGCCTGTTGCCTGCCGGTGCGAGCGTGCTCGACGTGGCGTGCGGCAGCGGCCGCCACGTGCGCTGGTTCGCACAGCGCGGTGGCCGCGTGACCGGCGTCGATCGTGACGCGGCGGCGGTGGCTCCGTTGAACCATGTCGCCGAGATCGTCGTCGCGGACATCGAGCGCGGCCCGTGGCCGTTCGCGACGCGCACCTTCGACGCGGTCGTCGTCACCAACTACCTTTGGCGCGAGCGCCTGCCCAATGTGATCGCCGCTCTCGGGCCGGGCGGGCTACTGATCTACGAGACCTTCGCCGCCGGCAACGAGACCGTCGGCAAACCCTCGAACCCGGCGTTTTTACTGCGGCCCGGCGAACTCCTGCAGGCGTGCGCCGGGCTGCGCGTGATCGCGTACGAAGACGGCTTCATCGAAGGCGACGAGCGCGCTCCAGAACGCTTCGTGCAGCGAATCGTCGCGGTGCGCGAGAGCGCCCGCCAAGCGCCTGCGCCGCGCCGCTTCGGGCTGGTTCCGGGCGGCTCCGCGGCGCAGGTAAAATCTTGCGATTCAGAGGATCACGAATGAAACCCATTGTTGGCAGCATCGTCGCGCTCGTCACGCCGATGCAGGAAGACGGCAGCGTCGATTACCTCGCGCTGCGTCGCCTGATCGACTGGCACATCGCCGAGGGCACCGACTGCATCGGCGTGGTCGGCACCACCGGTGAATCGCCGACCGTGTCGGTCGAAGAACACTGCGAAATCATCCGCGTGGCGGTCGCGCACGCGTAGGGTCGCGTGCCGATCATGGCCGGCACCGGCGGCAATTCCACCGCCGAAGCGATCGAGCTGTCGCGCTTCGCGAAGCAGGTGGGTGCCGATTGCTCGCTGTCGGTCGTGCCGTACTACAACAAGCCGTCGCAAGAGGGCATCTACCGCCACTTCAAGGCGATCGCCGAAGCCGTCGACATGCCGATGGTCCTGTACAACGTGCCCGGGCGAACGGTGGCAGACATGCAGGTCGAGACCACGCTGCGCCTCGCGCACGTGCCGGGCATCGTCGGCATCAAGGAAGCCAGCGGCGAGATCGACCGCGCCGCGTGGCTGATCAAGCTCGCGCCCAAAGGCTTCAGCATCTATTCGGGTGACGACGGCACCGCGATCGCGCTGATGCTGCTCGGCGGCCACGGCAACGTCAGCGTCACCGCCAATGTCGCGCCGCGTGCGATGCACGAGTTGTGCATGGCCGCACTCGAAGGCAAGGTGCGCGAAGCCACCGCGATTCACCTGAAGCTGCTGCCGCTGCACAAGCACCTGTTCTGCGAACCGAGCCCGGCGCCGACCAAATGGGCGATGGCCCAACTCGGCCTGTGCGGCGCGACATTGCGCCTGCCGATCACGCCGTTGACCGATGACGGCCAGAAGCGGGTCGGGCAAGCGATGCGCGAGTCGGGCCTGCTGTGAGCCTGCGTCGCCGCACGTCTGGTCGACCCTTTTTCTTGATCGCGACTCTGAAGAAAAGCGCTGCACTGCGTTGCGCTGATCGCCCCGACCCCTTGGAGATGCTCCCCGTGACCCGTTCCATTTCTTTCCCCGCACTCGCGCTGGCGAGCGCTCTCACGGCTGCCGCGCTGGCGGGCTGCTCGACCCTCGACAACATGATGTCGGGCGACAAGATCGACTACCGCACTGCGAACAATGGCGGCAAGACGACCGGCCTCGAAGTGCCACCCGACCTGACCCAGCTGACCCGCGATTCGCGCTACCAACAAACGCCTGGCGGCGCGGTCAGCGCGGCCGCGTTCCAGTCGGGAACGCCGGCGGCAGCCGCGAGCGTACCGACGGCCACGCCGATCGCTGCGCAAGCGGTGGCCGACATGCGCATCGAGCGGCTCGGCAACGAACGCTGGCTGCGCACCAGCCTGACGCCCGAGCAACTCTGGCCGCAACTCCAGGCCTTCTGGAAAGAGCGCGGCTTGGTGATCGTGCAAGACACACCGGCCACCGGCGTGATGGAAACCGACTGGGCCGAGAACCGCGGCAAGCTGCCGATGGACTTCGTGCGCTCGTCGATCGGCAAGGTGCTCGACGGCGCGTATTCCACCGGTGAGCTCGACAAGTTTCGGACCCGCGTCGAACGCACACCGACCGGCACCGAGGTCTACATCACGCACCGCGGGATGATCGAGGTCTACACCGGCGAGCGCAAGGAAAGCACGGTCTGGCAGCCACGCCAGCCCGACCCGCAACTCGAAGGCGAACTGCTCTCGCGCCTGATGCTCAAGCTCGGCGCGACCGAAACCGTCGCGAAGGCAACCCTCACCTCGCCCGGAGCGCCCGGCGCGCCGGCCCGCGCCCGCATCGTCACCGGCCAGCCGAGTGCGACGCTGCAGGTCGACGACGGCTTCGACCGTGCCTGGCGCCGTGTCGGCGTGGCGCTCGACCGCAGCGGCTTCACGGTCGAAGACCGCGACCGCACGCAGGGCGTCTACTTCGTCCGCTACATCGACCCGAAGTTCGCCGGCAAGGACGAACCCAACCTGTTCGCCAAGCTCTTCAGCTTCGTCGGTAAAAAAGACGAAGCCGGCGGCCCGGCGCGCTACCGCGTCACGGTCAAGAGCGAAGGCGACGTCAGTACCGTCAGCGTGTTGAACGGCGCTGGCGCACCCGAGAACGGCGACGCCGGCAAGCGCATCACGACGCTGCTGCTCGAAGACCTGAAGTAAACCTGTCGCAGGGACCGCCAAGAGCAGGCGCTCGATGCGCTTTTGCAGCCTGGGCAGCGGCAGCGCCGGCAACGCGACGTTGGTCGAGGCGCACAGCGGCACGAGCACCAGCCGCGTGCTGATCGATTGCGGCTTCTCGCTGCGCGAGCTGCAGGCGCGGCTCGGGCGCGCCGGTCTGGTCTGCGACGACCTTGACGCCGTCTTCATCACGCACGAACACGGTGACCATGTCGGTTGCGCCTTGACGCTGGCGCGGCGCCACGCCGTGCCGCTGTGGATGAGCCGAGGCACCTGGCGCGCGATCGGCCAACCCGAGTTGCCGCCCGGATTGCTCGAATTCGCGCGCGATGGCCAGACCATCGCCATCGGCGATCTGCAACTGCTGCCCTACACCGTGACCCACGACGCGCTGGAGCCACTCCAGTTGCGGTTGTCCGATGGCGCGCGCCACCTCGGCGTGTTGACCGACAGCGGCTCGATCACGCCCCACTTGATTGCGAGCCTGCAGCACTGCGACGCGCTGCTGCTGGAGTGCAACCACGACCGCGACATGCTCGCGCATTCGGCCTACCCGGCCTCGCTGAAAGCGCGCATTGGCGGGCGGCTCGGGCACCTCGCCAACGACACGTCGGCGCAAATCCTGGCCGCGTGCCTGCACGACCGATTGCAGCACCTGGTCGCGGCGCACTTGAGCGAGCGCAACAACAGCCCGTCACTCGCGCGCGCTGCGCTTGCGGGCGCGTGCGGCGGCTCGCGCGACGAGATCGTCGTCGCCGATCCGCTGCTCGGCTTCGAATGGCTCGGTCTCGACAAAGGCTGGACGTAAAAAAGCCGCCCGAAGGCGGCTTCTCTGAAACCAGTTTGATCCGAAGATCGGCTGGTTTACTTCTTGACGGCGTCGGCAGCCTTGCCAGCCGCGTCCTTGGCAGCATCGGCGGCTTTGCCGGCAGCGTCCTTGGCGGCGTCGGCAGCCTTGCCGGCGGCATCTTTCATCGCATCGGCAGCCATCGCACCACCCGCCGAAGCAGCGCCCATCGCCGAGCTGGCACCCGCCATCGCTTCGGTAGCGGCCGACGAAGCGGCGGTAGAGACAGCGCTGGCAGCAGCCGAAGCGGCTTCAGCGACGGCCGGGGCCGCGGCGGCCGAAGCGGCAGCAGCAGGCATTTCTTCCTTCTTGCCACAAGCGGTAAGAGCAACGGCGGCAAACAGCGAAGCGAGCAAAAGCGACTTGGTCATAGGTGTCCTCTGAATCATTAGGGTCGAACAATTACGGTAACTGTGGGAACCCTTACCTGCGCAGAGCCCCAGCGTTCACAGGCACAGAAAGATCGAACCATTCCCATGCCTAGCCCACGATTATAGGCAGCTGCAGGGTGATTCCTTAGAGGCCGGTCGTGGTTGCGGGGAACGCTTCTTCCGATCGTTGCAAAACTGCATCAATGTGTTCCTTGCAACGAATCTCGTCGGCCTTGTCGTGCGACAACCGCCCGCGATGATGCAGGTTGTCGGAGAGCCGCACGCTGACTGTGCCCAACCCCAGCAGCATGGTCGGGAACTCGCCCGACGCGAGCTCCGTGTGCGTGCGGCAACTGACGATGTGCGACCAGTGGCGCCGCCACTCGACCCAGCGTGGATGACGCCGCGCGACCTCGTCGAAATGTCTGGCGATCAGCGTGAGCTTGCGGTTGGAGGCTGCCCATTGCGTCAGCAGTTCGACGACCCTGCGCTCGCCGAGCGGCCAGTCGGCAAAGTCTTCATCGCAAAGCCAGACCTCGCGCGCGCCTTGCTGCGCCAGCGCCTCGAAGGCACTGTGCAGCGCAGCGTGGAACTCCGCGCGTGAGGTGATCAGGGAGCCGGGTTCCGTCGTTGCCATCGCGTGTCTCCTGTTGTCTGTCATTCACGCTGCGCATCGGGCCGCAGCCAGCCGGACGCGAGCCAGTCGTCGAGCAGCTCGCGCGCTCCGGCGCTCAGCGCAGCGAGATCGTTCTTGCCGAGCCCGCGCCGGTCCGCCAAATGCCGCATCAGTTTCGCATCGCGGCCCGCGGCGCGAAACGATTCGCCGTTGATGAACACGTGGCGATCGTCGTAGAGCATGCGGGTGCGCTGATCGAGGGCGATGCCTCGCGCTGCGGATTCTGCCGCGTCGACGGGTTTTACAGCGTCGAACCACACACCGCGCTTGGGTTCGCTGAGCACCTCGCCGAGCGCGCACGCGAGTGCCGCGGGGTCACGCAGCAGACGCTTTACCGCCTCACCTGCGAACGCTTGCAGCGCGGCCGGAATCGCGCCGGGCGAATCGCTCGCCGGCTGCTTCGGGTCACGGTAGAGCGGGCCGGCGGTGTCGCCATCGGCAGCATCGAGCACGCGCTGCAGCACCTCGCGCGCAAGTTCGTCGCGGCCGCTCGCGCGAAACCCGATCGAGCAAGTCGTGCACTCGCCTTCGGCGACGCCGTCGTGGGCCCAGCCCGGCGGCAGGTAGAGCATGTCGCCGGGCTCGAGCAGCCATTCTTCTTCGGGCTCGAACGCGGCGAGGATCTTCAGCGGCACGTCGGGCACGAGCTCGGGCGAATGCACGCGGCCGATGCGCCAGCGCCGCCGGCCCTGCGCCTGCAGCAGAAAAACGTCGTAAGAATCGACATGCGGGCCGACACCGCCGCCATCGCTCGCGTACGACAGCATCAGGTCGTCGAGCCGCGCATCGGGCGCGAAGCGAAAGCGATCGAGCAGCGCGCGTGCAGCCGGAATGTGCAGATCGAGACCCTGCACCAGCAGCGTCCATTCGCGCTGCTTCAACGGCGGCAGCGCAGCGCGTTTGAGCGGGCCTTGCCGCAGCGTCCACTGCGCGCCGTGGCGCACGATCAGCCGCGACTCGACCTCGTCGTGCGAGGCCAGATCGAACAGCCGCGCACGCTCGATCAGCAGCATGCCGCCGGGCACCGCCTGGCGCACCAACAGCGGCTTCTTCTGCCAGTGGCGGCGCATGAATTGCCGGGGCGAAAGACCGCCCAGCAGCGGGCTCGCAAGAGAAGTATCCATAGGTGATTGTGCGATCATTCGACGATGCAAATCACCAACCCGTGTGTCGTCAGCCTGACCTGGAAGCTGCAAGACACCTTGGGCACCTTGATCGACGAACTGGCCGATCCGGTCGAGTTCTTCTTCGGCGGCGACGACCTGCTCGCAAAAGTCGAAGAGGCGCTGACCGACCAAGCTGCCGGCTTCACCACCACACTTCATTTGGAGCCCGAACATGCGTTCGGCGACTACGACTCCGCGCTCGTGTTCTTCGAAGCGCGGTCGGTGTTTCCCGAGGCCGTCGAAGTCGGCATGCAGTTCGACGGCCTGCCGCCGGGCGCGGTCACACCCGACATGCCGGCCGAGGCGATCTACACCGTGTCCGAGGTGTACCCGGGCCATGTGGTGCTCGACGGCAACCACCCGCTTGCCGGTATCGCGCTGCGCCTCGACCTGATCGTGCGCGACGTGCGCACCGCGACCGAAAGCGAGATCGACGCCCGCAGCGTCGGCCAGCCTGTGTTCACGCTGATGAACACAGCACCCGGCGGTTCGGCCCTTCACTGAACCTCAAACGGGCTCTTCGACGGCAGCCCGGCCCTCGGCTGTTGTCACCGGCCCCGTACCGCTGAAGCGGTCGAGTGCGAGGTAGATCACCGGCGTGATGTAGAGCGTGATCGCCTGCGAAAACACGAGCCCGCCGACGACCGCGAGGCCGAGCGGCTGGCGCAACTCGGCGCCGGCGCCGAGCCCGAGCGCGATCGGCAGCGCACCCATCAGCGCGGCCAGCGTCGTCATCATGATCGGCCGAAAGCGCAGCACGCACGCCTCGCGGATCGCGGCTTCGGCGCGCATGCCGCGGTGGCGCTGCGCATCGAGCGCGAAGTCGATCATCAGAATCGCGTTCTTCTTGACGATGCCGATCAGCAGCAGGATGCCGATGGTCGCGATCAGCGTCAGGTCCATGTCGAACAGCCTCAACATCAGCAGCGCGCCGACCGCCGCCGAGGGCAGGCCGGCGAGGATCGTGAGCGGGTGCACATAGCTCTCGTACAGCACGCCGAGCAGCACGTAGATCACCAGCAGCGCGCCGATGATCAGCACCGCCTGGCTGCCTTGTGAGCTCTTGAACACGGCCGCGTCACCGCCGTAGGTGGCGATGATCGAAGAAGGCAGCGCAATCTCTTCGCGGTACCGGTCGATCTTCGCGGTCGCGTCGCCGAGCGCCGCGCCCGGCGCGAGGTTGAACGACACGGTCACGGCCTGCAGTTGCCCGACGTGGTTGATCGCGGTCGGGCCGATCGTGCGCTCGACCGTCGCGAAGCTCGACATCGGCACCAGCGCGCCACTGCTCGACCGCACATAGATGCCGTTGAACGCGCCTTCGTCCTGCTTCGCGCCGGGCACGACCTCGAGGATCACCTGGTAACTGTCGACGCTGGTGTAGATCGTCGAGACCTGGCGCTCGCCGAACGCGCTGTAGAGCGCCGAGCGCACGGTTTCGATCGACACGCCCAGCGTGTTCGCGCGGTCGCGGTCGATCTTCAGCGAGGCTTGCAGGCCACGCAGCTGCGAATCGCTCGTCACGTCGCGAAACAGCGGGTCGGCGCGCAGCTTGTCTTGCAGCTTGACGGCCCAACCGTTGAGCTCGTCGGCGCGCACGCTTTGCAAGATGTACTGGTACTGCGCCTTGCTCTGGCGCCCGCCGAGCTGCAGGTTCTGGATCGGTCGCATGAAGACCGAGATGCCGGCCACGTCGCGCAGCTTGCGGCGCAGGCGCTCGATGACCTGTTTCATTTGGCCACGCTGGCCGCGCGCTTTCAGCGTGACGAACATGCGGCCGGTGTTTTGTGCGCCACCGCCGCCGTTGAACGAACTCACCGCGAGCACGTTCGGGTCGTCGCGGATGACCTGCGCGGCACGTGCCTGCAACCTCACCATCTCGGGGAACGAGGTGTCTTCCGCGGCTTCGGTCGAGACCGTGATCTGGCCGATGTCTTCCTCGGGGAAGAAGCCTTTCGGAATCGTCACGAACAGGTACGCGGTCGCGACGAACGTGAGCAGCGCGATGAACAAAATGACGCCGCGGTGCGCGAGCGCTTTGTCGAGCGAGCGCGAGTAGGCGCCGAGCACGGCGTCGAACCCGCGCTCGAACGAGCGCACGATCATGCCGGGCGGCTTCTTGTGCGCGTCGTCGGTCAGGAAGCGGCTCGCGAGCATCGGCACCAGCGTCAGCGAGACGAACGCCGACGCGACGATCGCCAGCGTGACCACGACCGCGAACTCGTGGAACAAGAGCCCGATCACGCCCGGCATGAAGAAGATCGGGATGAACACCGCGATCAGCGAGGTCGAGATCGAAATGATCGTGAAGCCCACTTCGCGCGAGCCGCGCAACGCGGCCTGGAACGGCGGCACGCCCTCCTCCACGTGCCGCATGATGTTTTCGAGCATCACGATCGCGTCGTCGACGACCAGGCCGACCGCCAGCGTGATGCCGAGCAGCGAGATGTTGTCGAGCGTGTAGCCGAAGGCCCAGAGCAGCGAGATCGCGCCGATCAGTGAGACCGGCAGCGACAGCGTCGGGATCACGGTCGCGACGAAGCGCCGCAGGAACAAGAAGATCACCAGCACCACGAGCGCGATCGTGCCGAGCATCGTCAACGTCACGTCGTGCAGCGCGTCGCGGATCGACACCGAGCGGTCGTTGACGGTCGTCATCTTCACCGACTGCGGCAACTGCGCCTGAAAGCCCGGAAGCGCCGCACGAACCGAATCGACGACCTTCACGGTGTTGGCATCCGGCTGGCGCTGGATCGCCAGCGTGATCGAGGTTTCGCCGTTCAAGCTGGCCGCGGTCTTGACGGTTTCGAAGCTGTCTTCGACCTGCGCCACGTCGCGCAGTCGCACCGGGTTGCCGCCACGGTTGCTGACGATCAGCTCCGCGAACTCGGCGGCGTTCTTGAGCTGCTTGTTGGCCTGCAGCGTGAGCGTTTGCGTCGGGCCGTCGAGCGTGCCGACGGGCGTGTTGACATTGGCCGCGCGCAAGGCCGCGTTGAGTTCGTCGAGGCTGATGTTGCGCGCCGTCAGTGCCTCGGGTTGCGCGCGCACGCGCACCGCGAATCGCTTCTGGCCGTAGATGTTGACCTGCGCCACGCCGTCGAGCGTCGACAGGCTCGGCGAGATCAGGTGCTCGGCGTAGTCGTTCAGGTCGGCCAGATTCATCGACGGCGAGGTCAGCGCGATCAGCAGCACCGGCGCATCGGCCGGGTTGACCTTGCGGTACGACGGCAGCGTCGTCATGTCGATCGGCAACGTGCGCTGCGCCCGCAGCAGCGCGGCCTGCACGTCGACGGCGGCGGCGTCGATGTCGCGACCCTGGTCGAATTCGAGCGTGACCGAGGTCGTGCCCAGCGTGTTGGTCGAGCTGATCACGTTCAGCCCGGGGATGGTCTGGAACTGCTTCTCGAGCTGCAGCGCGACCGAGGTCGCCATCGTCTCGGGGCTCGCGCCCGGCAGGCTGCCCGACACGTTGATGACCGGCGTGTTGTAGCTCGGCAGCGCCGCCACGGGGATCTTGCCGTAGGCGATGACGCCGGCCACGACGATCGCCGCGTTCAGCAACACCGTCAGCACCGGCCGGCGGATGAACAGCTCGGACAGGTTCACGGCGCGACCTCGCGCTCCACCACCGGCACGCCCGCACGCAAATTCTGCCGGCCTTCGACCACGACCTTGTCGCCGGGCTCGATGCCCTTGACCACCGCATCGAGGCCCGAGGCGTAGAGCAGCTCGACCGGCCGCGCCGCCGCCCTGTTGGCCGCGTCGACGGTGTAGACGAAGGTGCCGCGCGGCCCGCGGATCACTGCGGTCTGCGGCACGACGATCGCGCCCTTCAGCGTGCTCACGGCGATGCGCACGCCGACGAAAGCACCGGGCCAGAGCTTCTCGCCAGCGTTGTCGAACACGGCCTTGACCTTGACGGTGCCGGAGTTGGCGTCGACCACGTTGTCGACGAACTGCAGCTTGCCCACCACCTCGCCGCGCGCCTCGGGCAGCACCGCGACGACCTTGCCGCCGCCCGCGCGCATCGTCTGCAGCACATCGTTCAGGTGGCGCTGCGGCAAGCTGAACGCGACGGCGATCGGGTCGAGCTGCGTGATGGTGACGAGCGCCGTGCCGCCGGGTTGCACGGTGCTGCCCGCGTACACGTTGATGGCGCCGGCGCGGCCGGCCGCGGGTGCGACGATGCGGTTGTACGAAAGGCCGACGCGCGCGGCCTGGATCGCGGCGCGGTCGGCGCTGACGACGGCCTGTTGGGTGTCGACCAGCGTCTGGTTGGTGTCGACGGCGCCTTGCGAGATGAAGCCCTGGCCGAGCAGCTCGCGTGCTCGGGAGAGCTGGCGTTGCGCATCGGCGAGCGAGGCCTGGTCACGCGCGAGCTGGGCCTTCGCGGTGGCCAGCTTGACCTCGTCGTTGCGGGCGTCGAGCGTGAACAGCAACTGCCCCGCCTTCACGAACTGGCCTTCGCGGATGTTGACCTGCGTGATCACGCTGCTGACCTGCGGGCGAATGTCGACGCTGTTCAGCGCGCTGATGGTGCCGGTGGCGTCCAGCGTCACGTCGACATCTTTGGCGAGCGCGCGCACGCTGCCGATGCTGACCGCGGCGCCCGCGCCAGATGCCGCCACCGAGGCCGACGCGCCACCCGACGCTGCCACGGCAACGGCCGGCGCAGGCTCCTTGCTGCAGCCCGCCGAGCAAACCATGAATGCGAGTGCGGCGGCTCGAACCATCAAGCGCTTGTTCATGCAGATTCCAGTCGACCGGGCGGCGCGCGTTGCGCCGACTCAGCCCCGGCCGGTCGAGCCGAAGCCGCCCGCGCCTCGGTCCGACGCGCCGAACTCGGCCACCGAACGAAAGCTCGCCTGAACCACCGGCACGATCACGAGCTGCGCGATGCGGTCGAGCGGCTGCACCGTGAACGCCACCGAGCCGCGGTTCCAGCAGCTCACCATCAACGGGCCTTGGTAGTCGGAATCGATCAGGCCGACGAGGTTGCCGAGCACGATGCCGTGCTTGTGGCCCAAGCCCGAGCGCGGCAGGATCATCGCGGCGAGAGCCGGGTCGCCGATGTGGACGGCCAGGCCGGTCGGAATCATCACGGTCTGACCGGGCTCGATCACCAGCGCGGCATCGATGCAGGCGCGCAGGTCGAGGCCGGCGCTGCCCGGCGTGGCGTAGGCGGGCAGCCGGTCGGCCATGCGCGCATCGAGCACCTTCACGTCGACCACGGTCATTCTTGCGCCCCCAGTCGCGCTGCGATTTCGGCGACGAGCTGCCGCGCGAGCGTGAGCTTGTCGGCGCGCGGCAGTTCGCGCTCGCCGTTCGCGTCGACCAGCGTGAGCACGTTGTCGTCTTGCCCGAAGGTCGCCGGGCCGAGGTTGCCGACGATCAACGGCACGCCCTTGCGCACCCGCTTTTCGCGCGCATGCGCGAGCAGATCGTGGCTTTCGGCCGCGAAGCCGACGCAGTACGGCGGCTTGGGCCGCCGCGCCACCGCAGCGAGGATGTCGGGGTTTTCGGTCAGCTCGAAGCTCGGCGGAATCTTCTGGCCCGGCTGCTTCTTGATCTTGTGGTCGTCGACCCGCGCCGGCCGCCAGTCGGCGACCGCGGCGGTCGCGACGAACACGTCGCACTCACTGGCAACGCCGGTCAGCGCGCCGGTCACCGCGTCGAACATCTGCTGCGCCGTGGTGACGTCGATGCGGCGCACGTGGCGCGGCGTCGGCAGGTGCACCGGGCCGGCGACGAGCGTCACGCTCGCGCCGGCCTCGACCGCGGCGCGCGCGATCGCGAAGCCCATCTTGCCGCTGGAGTGGTTGGTGATGCCGCGCACCGGGTCGATCGGCTCGAAGGTCGGCCCGGCGGTGATCAGCATCCGCTTGCCGCGCAGCGATTTGGGCTGGAAGAACGCGACCAGTTCGGCGAGCAACTCGGCCGGCTCCAGCATGCGGCCGTCGCCGGTCTCGCCGCAGGCCTGGTCGCCGTGGCCGGGGCCGAGGATCAGCGTGCCGTCGGCCTGCAGCTGGGCGAGATTGCGTTGTGTGGCCGGGTGCGCCCACATCTCGCGGTTCATCGCCGGGGCCACCAGCAGCGGGCAGCGGTCGATCCGGCGCGCAAGGCACATCAAGCTCAGCAGGTCGGAGGCAGCGCCTTGCGCGAGCTTGGCGATCAGGTCGGCGCTGGCGGGCGCAATGACGATCGCATCGGCCTCGCGCGTCAGGTTGATGTGCGCCATGGCGTTGGGCTCGCGCGCGTCCCACTGGCTCGTGAAGACCGGCCGGTTCGACAGCGCCTGCAGCGTCACCGCGGTGATGAACTGTTCGGCCGCTTCGGTCATCACGACCTGCACGGTCGCGCCGGCCTTGATCAGCTCACGCGTGAAGTCGGCGGCCTTGTAGCAGGCGATGCCGCCCGAGAGGCCGAGCACGATGTGCTTGCCGGCCAGGTCCATCGGTTTGCTCATGGGCGGCGGCGCATCAGAGCGCGGTCCACAGGCGCGACAGGTCGTGCAGGTTAAATAGCACGCGCACCGCCTTGCCGTAGACCTGCTCGTGCGGCAGGAAGCCCCAGAAGCGCGAATCCGACGAGTTGTCGCGGTTGTCGCCCATCATCAGGTACTCGCCCTTCGGCACGGTGCACTGCCACGCCGTCGGTCCCTCGGTCTTGCAGCTCGCGCCCATGCCGCTGGGCGCCAGGCGCCCCATCACGAACGGGTTGACCTTGATCGTGCGGCTGCGGCCGGCGGTGGTCTCATCGAGCAGCCACTGGCCGCGGTCTTCCGGCGCGACATTGGCGCCCGTGCCTTCACTCACCACCTGCACATCGAACGACGCGCCGTTGACGCTGACCGCACCGCGGTCGAAACGCACCACGTCGCCGGGCAGGCCGATCAGCCGCTTGACGTAGAACTCCGACACGTCGACCGGAAAGCGGAACACGACCACGTCGCCGCGCTTGGGCTGCCCGAATTCGATCGCGGTGTTCGTGAACGGCAGGCGCGGGCCGTAGGCGAGGTGGTTGACGAGGAGGTAGTCGCCCACGCGCAGGGTCGGCTCCATCGAGCCCGTCGGCACCTTCGGCCAATCGGCCACCGCGATGCGGCAGGTGAACATCAGCGCGACCACGACGAACAGCTCAGCGCCGAAACTGACCCACAGCGGCTTCTTCTCGGGCTCACCGCCGAGCCGGCGCTTGCGCACCTTCCACGCGACCCAGCACGTGCCTGTGGCGAGCGTAGCCAACGCCAGAATCTCGTTGATCGAGAAGCCGAACTGCAAGCCGCCGCTCATCGCGTCGGGGCCACGGTTTCGCGGTGTGGCGGGTTCAACATGCGCAGGGCTCCATCGAAAACAGGTGGCAGATTATCGACGGGGCGCATTGCCGCCGCGTTGCTGCCGCGTCAAGCCGTTTTGGCCGTGACGAACAGCGGCTCGATCAAGGCCCGCGCGGTCCCGCTCATCCAGTCGAGTTCGCCGATCACCGAGCTGCGCGCCGTGCCGCTGCGGTCGATCAGCACGGTGGTCGGGAAGACGCGGGGTGTCCAGGCGCTCGCGGCGTCGCCATCGCGGTCGAGCAGGATCGGCAGCGAAAACGGCAGCACCTCCAGGAAGCGCTTGATCTTCGGCAACGGCTCCTGGTAGTTCACCGAGAGCACCACCAACCCGGCCTTCTCGTGCCGGGTTTGCAGCAGCTCGAGCGACGGCATCTCGGCGCGGCAGGGCTCGCACCAACTGGCCCAGAAATTCAACAGCACAGACCGGCCCATCAGTGCAGCGAGCGACCAAGGCTTGCCGTCGAGATCGGTCAACGCAAGCGTCGGCGTGGGCTTGGCGGCGGGCCACGGCCGCACGGTGTAGGCGGCACGCGCCACACCGGGCAGCGCGAGAACGGTCGCACCGAGAGACCCGGCGAGCAGCGCTCTGCGCGTTGTCCTACCGGAGCGAGGTAAATCCTTGCGCTGCATTCTGAATCGAGCCGGTATAAGGTCGGGCAGCGATCATCGACACCCTCGGGCCTTCTCGGCCCGATTGCACCACATCCCGCCATGACCCCATTGCGCACGCCCCGATTCATCCAGCGCCACGTGGCCGACACCGCGGCCGACCGCCGCGACATCGAAGCCGGCCTGTTGCGGCAGCCGGCTCA
>JANMWQ010000157.1:0-2708 GCA_031394085.1 Rhizobacter sp.
GACAAGCGCGCCGGTCAGTGCGTGCGGCACGCCGATCGCGAACGCAGCCGGCAGGCGGCGCTGCCATTGCAGCGGCGCGCGCTTCCATGCGGCGAAGCTCCAGGCAACGTCGATGAACGCGACGACGAGCATCAGGCCCGCGAGGATCGATACGCCCGACGCCATCCACGCCAGCGGCACGCGCGCCACCAGCGCGATCGCACACGCGAGCGCGAATGCGGCGAGTGCCCACACGCTCGCGCGCGACGGCAGGATGTTCAGGCGCATCGGTCAGGCAGAACGGATCACAGCCGCGGCGCTTCCACGTTGCCCAGCAGCGCCGTCAGCAACTCGTCGACCTTGCGGCCTTCGAGTTGCGCGTCGGGCGAGAGCAGCACGCGGTGGCGCAGCACCGGCAGCGCGTATTGCTTGATGTCGTCGGGCGTGACGAAGTCGCGCGCGTTGAGCAGCGCCGCGGCACGCGCCGCGCGCACCAGCGCGATCGCGGCGCGCGAGCCGGCGCCGACCGCGAGACCATTCCAGGCACGCGTGGCGCGCGTGATGCGCACCGCGTAGTCGACCACCTTGTCGTCGACCCGCACGTAGGCCGCCATCTTCTGCAGCGACAGCACCGCGCGTGCGTCGAGCCGCGGCTGCACGGCCGCGAGTGGCAGCTGGTCGCCGGCCTGCTGCAAGGTGGTGAGCTTGACGACCGCGGCCTCCTCTTCGAGCGACGGGTAGCCGACCTCGATCTTGAACAGAAAGCGGTCGAGCTGCGCCTCGGGCAGCGGGTAGGTGCCTTCGGTTTCCAGCGGGTTTTGCGTGGCGAGCACCATGAAGGGCTTGTCGAGCGGCAGCGTCTGGCCTTCGATCGTGACCTGGTACTCCTGCATCACCTCGAGCAGCGCGCTTTGCGTCTTGGCCGGTGCGCGGTTGATCTCGTCGGCGATCAGCAGGTTCGTGAAGACCGGCCCGCGGCGCACGCGCAGCGCGGTGAAGTCGATCGCGCCGGGGGCGCTCAGGTCGACCGCGCCGGTCGCGTTCGGGTCGAGCACGGTGTGGCCAGTGATGTCGGACGGCATCAGGTCGGGCGTGAACTGGATGCGCGCGCAGGCCAGCGAGAGTGATTTGGCGAGTGCACGCGCGAGCAGCGTCTTGCCCAGGCCGGGCACGCCTTCGATCAGCACGTGGCCGGAGGCGACCAGCGCGATCAGCGTCTGGTCGACCACCGCGCGTTGGCCGACCACGGCCTTGCTCACTTCGTCGCGCAATGTGCCGAGCACGGCGGCGGCGCGTGCGATGTCGTCGGGGTTGAGTTGCATCGGGTCTTTCGTTGTCAGCGGGATTCGGGCGCGGTGGCGGATGCGGTGGTGGACGCGGTGGCGGGTCGGCGCGCGGCGTCGCGCAGGCGGCGCCGTGCGGCCTCCAGCAGCGCGAGCGCGGCGGCCGGGTGGCGCGTTCGTGTGGCGTTGAGCGAAGGGTTCATCGCATGCGAGAGGGTGTGCAGGTCCATGCCCGTCAGCGCGGCGATCGCTTGCGCGCGCTGGCCGGTGGTCATCAGCGCGAAGCCGTGAATACGCGGCGTGGCCGCATCGGTCAACGCGCGCATTTGCGCGGCGTGCAGCGCTGGGCTGCCACGGTGCGCGATGAAGCCGGCGGTGCCGCGAATCTGCTCGCGCATCGAGCGGCGTGCCAGCGGCACGGTGGCAGCGCGCGGGCCGAAGCGGCGGGCGCCGCGCCACAGCGCGAAGGCGAGGGCGGCGGCGCCGAGCAGCACGGCCGGCGCGCCGCGCTGCCACAGGAAGGCGAGCAGCGGCGGCCGGGCTTCGTCGCGCACGATCCAGACCGTGTGGCCGGGCCGCAGCTGCAGCGTGGCGACGGCGATCAGCGCGTTGTCGTGTTCGGGCAGTTCAGCGTTCTCGAACGGCGGGTTCGCGCCGATCACCGTCACGCTGCCGCGCCCGAGCGGCATGCGCACGATCACGGGGCCGCGCGGCCCATCGAGCGCCCAGCTCGGCGCCACGTTGGCCTGCAGTGGGTTGCCGGTGAACATGCAGGTGGCGTAGCCGCGCGCGACGCCGAACGCCGGAGCCACGCCCGCGGGCTCGTTGATGCCGGGGCACCGCGGCAACGGCGGCGGCGCGCCGAATTGCGGTCGGGCCGGTGGCTTCGTGTCGGCGACATCGTCGCTGTCGTCGTCGTCGTCGGTTCGGATCAGTGCCGGCGGGGATGCGGCCGATGCGGCCGACGTTGCGCTGGCCGGTGCCTTCGCCTGGCGTTTCTCGACGATCGGCACCCAGTCGAGACCGCCGTGCGCCCTGCCGAACGAGGGCACCACGAGTTGCCCGCCGGCCTCGACCCACTGCCGCAGTGCCGCTTCACGCCCGGCGAAGAGGTTCCAGTTCAGCGAACTCAACAGCAGGGTGGCGCCGGGGGGCGGCAACGCGTCGAGGTCGGTCGGCGTGGCCACGGTCGCACCGAGCTTGGCGATGACCTGCTTCAGGCGCAGGTCGGGGTCGCGGCGCAGTTCGGCGCTCGGTGGGTCGTCGACCTCCTCGTCGACCCACTCGGTGTGGCGTGCGAACCAGATGCCGGCCGCCAGCAGCACGGCTGCGGCGATCGCCCAGAGGCCGTGTTCGCGCGTCAACGTCATGCGACGGCCTGCACAGGGGGTGGCGCGGTGCCGGCGCGCGCGGGTGCGGTCGTGTGTGCGGGGAAGTGGGCATCGA
>JANMWQ010000158.1:0-1596 GCA_031394085.1 Rhizobacter sp.
CGCCGACCACAGGGCCGCGAAACCCCGCATGCCGTCGACCAGCCCGCCGTCGGCGCGACGTACATGGAAGCGCCGCAATGCGGTGTCGCGGGTCAGCCCTGCGCCGAGTTCGCCTTCGGTGCAGGTGGCGGCGTCGACCCACTGGCAGGCCTGCGCGCCAGGCTGGCGCCGGTAGTGGGCGATCTCGGCTGAACACACCGGACAGGCACCGTCGAAGTAGATGGTCAGCGGGGTTGCAATTGGGTTTTGTTTCACTGTTGACGCCGAAGTGAACTGGAATGTCGACATTATTAGTCGATGATGAACAAGAAATGAAGCGGTAAATTTACGATGAATCGATAAAAACGATTCAATAGCGCGTCAATTCGATATCATTGGTGTTCTCAAGCAGTCCACCCGCCATGTCCAACGTCAACACCGAATCCGAACCCGCGCCGCCCCGCGATCACCGCCTTCGCAGCGGCACGGCGGCCCGCCTGGCTGGCCTGCCGGTCACCACACTGCGCGTCTGGGAGCGGCGCTACGGCGTCGTTGCAGCCGCCAAGACCGAAAGCGGCCAGCGCGTCTATTCGTCTCATGATGTGGCTCGCCTGCGCTTGCTGCGGCAGCTCACCCATGCCGGTCACGCGATCGGCACCATCGCCACGCTCGAACTCGAATCGCTGCAGGCACTTGCCAGCGGCGCAACGGCGCTCGCAAGCGCACCGGCAGGTGCTGTGCTCGATGCCGTCGTCGTCGGCCGCAGCGCGGCGCATGCCTTGGAGGCGGTGCCCGGTTGCGTGTTGCGTGCCGTTCACGACGACCTCGATCAGGCCGGGTCGGCGCTGCCGCCTGAAGGCCACGTCGGCCTGTTGCTGGTGCGGCTGGCCTCGCTGCAGCCGGCCGCCGTCGAACGCGTGCTGGCGCTCGGCGCGAAGCTGCGGGCCGGCGCGATCTTCGTCGTCTATGGCTTCGGCACCGAAGCCAGCGCACGCGCGCTCCGCGACGCCGGGGCCACCGTGCGCCGCGAGCCGCTCACCGGCCGTGAGTTGGCGCAATGGGTGCATGGTGCGCGCGAGGTACCCGGGCCTGCGCCCGCAGCGGCCATGGCCGCGCCCGGCTGGCAGGTTGCGCCGCGCCGCTTCAGTGACGAGGCCCTGGCACAGCTGGCCGAGATGCGGTCGCCGGTGGCCTGCGAGTGCCTGCGCCACATGGCCGAGATCGTCGCCCAGCTCGCGGGGTTCGAGCGTTACAGCGAGGATTGCATCGCCGGCGGCCCGACCGATGCCACGCTGCACCGGCACCTGAATCACACCGCCGGCGCGGCGCGCACGATGTTCGAGCAGGCGCTGCAGCGCGTCGTGACCGATGAGCGCCTGGAGCTTCGCGATGGCCCGCTCCGCTGACGACGCGCCGGCCTGGGCGCTCGCTGCGCGCGACCGCTGGCAGTGGCGCGGCGAGGGTCGCCCGCCGTTCGCCGCGGTGCCCGGCCCCGACCAGTTCTCGGTCTGGGACTACCCGCGTCCGCCGTGCCTCGTGCCCGAGACGCGCGAGGTCGTGATCTTCTGGGGCGACGTGGAAGTGGCGCGCACGCGACGCGCGATCCGCGTGCTCGAG
>JANMWQ010000191.1:0-2029 GCA_031394085.1 Rhizobacter sp.
GTGAAAACCGGCGTCAAGCTCATCAATGACCAGCAGTCCACCGTAGTAGTTCGCCCCGAGCGCGCGTTTGATGCGATGAAACGATGCAAGCGCGGTGACGATTGCGCCCAAGCTGTCCTGGCCCAGGGAAACCGATCGCGGGCCATATGGATAGGCAGGATGAGTGGACAACTTACTGGTATGCGTTACGCGGTTTACCGCTATCGAACCGATCCTCGCACCCGCCCCGGGGATAACGCTCTTCACCATGTTCAGCATAAACGCCTGGTCGTCGACATGCCATGCTTCGGCGACGGTGTTGTGAACACGGTTGTCGGGAGACTCGCCCACCGGGAGCATCCGCACCATGCCCAAAAACATTGTCGGTAGCGGCACTTTCGCATCCGGGCCCACAGTGATTCCTGCGTGCGAAAACGCCTGATGTGGATGATTGCGCGCAACGACGCGAGCGCGGGGCGCCTGGCCACGGCGAGTCAAAGAGCACTCTTTGACTAGTTGAGTGCCATCAATGCTGTAGTGAACGAGTGGTTCAGCCAACTGCCCTAAAGCTTTTGGCGCCGCCACCTCGGCTGCGTGGTCGATGTAGACAATGTCAGCGATGCTGGCATCAAAGAGCTTCCCGAAGTAACTTTTCTCCGACCCTTGAGTGAGCCCGGACAGACTTGAAAGCAAGCCGAGGATCGTCGACTTTCCAACCCCGTTGTGCCCACAGAGCAGGGTGATGCGCGGTGCCAATGGAATAGTAAGATTCTTGAACTTCCTGAATGGGAATCCAGGTTTGAACTCGATCTTGGTGGCCTTGATGCTCGGCATGTCGCTCCCTGTGTGCTGACCACGCACATTGTTCAGCGGATTATGGATGCGTGACATCACATCCACGCGCGACTCCCAGCGAGCCAGAGTACCGAAGCGGCCGTTCATGGATGCCCGCTTTTGGCCGCAAGCCGTCCTTCCGCAGGCACCTGCCCCACTCCCAATTACCGCAATGCGTCGCAGCGCGTCAAACGGCCTTCGCGACGCCGGCCTGGACCAGCGCAGTTGCCACCTCGATGTCCGGCGCCATCAACCGATCGACCCTCAGCCGCGCCACCTTCCCACGCAGCCGCGCAACCTGCGCCTCGATCGCATCCGACGACCGCAGCGGCCGGTGAAACTCGATCGCTTGCGCGGCGCAGAGCCACTCGATCGCAACCACGCCCGCCGTGTTGTCGAGCATCGTGTGCAGGCGCCGCGCCGCGAAGGTCGCCATCGAGACGTGGTCTTCCTGGTTCGCTGAAGTGGGCAGCGAATCGACGCTGGCCGGGTGCGCGAGCGACTTGTTCTCCGACGCCAACGCGGCCGAGGTCACCTGCGCGATCATGAAGCCCGAGTTCAAGCCACCGTGCTCGATCAGAAACGCCGGCAGGCCGGAGATCGCAGCGTCCATCAGCATGGCGGTGCGACGCTCGGACAGCGCGCCGATCTCGGCGATCGCGAGCGCCAAGTTGTCGGCCGCGAACGCGATCGGCTCGGCGTGGAAGTTGCCGCCGCTCAGCGCCTGGTGTTTTGTCGGGTCGGCGTCGGCAAAGACCAACGGGTTGTCGGAGACGCCGTTCGCCTCGATCAGCAAGATGCCCCACGCGTGATCGATCTGGTCGAGGCAGGCGCCCATCACCTGCGGCTGGCAGCGCAGGCAGTACGGATCTTGCACGCGGTCGCAATCGAGGTGCGAGGCGCGCAGCGCACTGCCTTTCAACCACTCGCGGTAGCGCGCGGCAACCAAGCGCTGACCCCGCTGGCCGCGCACCGCGTGGATGCGGTCGTCGAACGGCGTGTCGGAGCCTTTGGCCGCGTCGACCGTCATCGCGCCGACCGCCACCGCCACGTCGAGCACGCGGCGCACGCGCTGCACAGCGTAGATCGCGAGCGCGGTCGAGGCCTGCGTGCCGTTGAGCAACGCGAGGCCTTCTTTCGGGCCGAGCTGCAGCGGCTTCAGGCCCGCGTGCGCGAGCGCCTGCGCGGCCGGCAGGCGCTGGCCGTCGACAAAGGC
>JANMWQ010000248.1:0-1549 GCA_031394085.1 Rhizobacter sp.
CCGGTGTCTTTGGCGCGGATGAATTCCTCGATGTCGGGGTGGTCGCAGCGCAGCACGCCCATCTGCGCACCGCGGCGCGCGCCGGCCGACTCGACCGTCTCGCACGAGCGGTCGAAAACGCGCATGTAGCTCACCGGCCCCGAGGCGCTGCTCTGCGTGCTGCCGACCCAGGCGCCGCGTGGGCGGATGCGCGAGAAGTCGTAGCCCACGCCGCCACCGCGGCGCATCGTCTCGGCCGCTTCGGTCAGCGCGGTGTAGATGCCGGGGTGGCCGTCTTCGACGTGCGAAATCGAATCACCGACCGGCTGCACGAAGCAGTTGATCAGCGTCGCAGAAAGCTCGGTGCCCGCGGCCGACTGGATGCGGCCGGCCGGCACGAAACCGGCCCGCAGCGCTTCGGCGAAACGCGCCTCCCAGTGCGCACGCTGCGCCGGCAGCTCGGCCTGTGCAAGCGCATGGGCGACGCGGCGGTTCACGGCCGCGATCGAGGTTTCCTGCCCCTTCGCGTACTTCTCCAGCAGCACTTCGGTGCTGATGTCTTGCGCGGGAAGGTTTTGCAGCGTCGGTGCGGTCGTTTGTTCGGTGGTGTTCATAAATGAGCGTTTCGTTGGTTGCGGTTACGCGGCGGCGACCTCGTGGCTGCGAGTCATCAATCGTCGCATCAGTTCCTGCACGCTGCGGATGTCTTCGCCGAAAGGCAACGCGCCGGCGCCACGAAAGAACAGGCCCTTCTTGACGTCGCCGCGCAGTGCGGCGGCGAGTTGTTTGTCGATACAGAACTGTCCCCAGCCCGCCAGGCCGTCGCGCAAGCCACATTGCGCCAGGCAATCGAAGGCGAGTGTGCAACGCGGCTTGACGTGGGCCACGCTCTTGAGCCTGGCTTCGGCTGACAGGTAGCTTCGCAGCCACGGGGTCAGCACCGCGCGCGCCGGCAGGCCGGCCACGCTGGTGAACTCGACCATGTCTTCGTCGCGGGCCTGTGCCAGCACCCGCTTGAATTCGGCGTGCGCATCGCACTCCAGCGTGACCGCGAACGGCGTGCCGAGTTGCACGGCGGCCGCGCCCAGCGCCTGCACCCGGGCGAGGTCTTCGAAACGGCGGATGCCGCCCGCCGCGATCAGCGGCACCTGGCCTTCAATACCCGCCGCGCGCAAGAACGCGATGGACTGCGGAATGACGTTCTCGAAGTCGAATCGCGGCTCGTTCAGGTCGGCCACATTCGCCGCACCGAGGTGCCCGCCGGACAGTCTCGGGTGTTCGATCACGATCGCATCGGGCAAGCGCTTCTTGCGCTCCCACTTGCGCACCACGAGCTGCACGCCACGCGCGTCGGACAAGATCGGCACCAGCAAGGCCGCCGGGTGGTCTTGCGCCAGGTCGGGCAGATCGAGCGGCAGCCCGGCACCGACCACGACCGCGTCGATGCCGCATTCGAGCGCCTTCGTGACGGAGGGGCCGTACTCGCTCACCGCGCGCATCACGTTGATCGCCAGCAGACCCCGCCCGCCCGACAAGACCCGGGCGGCCCGAATCTCGCGCTCGAGCGCTT
>JANMWQ010000314.1:0-7124 GCA_031394085.1 Rhizobacter sp.
GCGCAGACGCGCGAGAATGTGGCATCGGCTGCGGGCGAGTTCATTGCCGGCATGCGCGCCGCGCTGGATTCCTGAAAGGAACGTCATGAGTTGGCTCGAAAAACTACTGCCCCCGAAGATTCAGCCAAACGAGCGCAATGAACGCCGCACCGTGCCCGAAGGCCTGTGGATCAAATGCCCGCAGTGCGAAACGGTGCTGTACAAGACCGACCTCGAGCAGAACATCAACGTTTGCCCGAAATGCAACCACCACCACCGGATCGGCGCGCGTGCGCGACTCGATGCGTTTCTCGACGCCGAAGGCCGCTTCGAGATCGGCCAGGAAGTGTTGCCGGTCGACGCGCTCAAGTTCAAGGACAGCAAGAAGTACACCGAGCGCCTGAAAGACGCGCTCGAGAACACCGGCGAGACTGACGCGCTCGTGGTGATGGGCGGCTCGGTGCTCAGCGTGCCGATCGTGGTCGCGTGCTTCGAGTTCGAGTTCATGGGCGGCTCGATGGGCTCGGTGGTCGGCGAGCGTTTCGTGCGCGGTGTCGAGACGGCGATCGAGCAGAAGACACCGTTCGTCAGCTTCACGGCCACCGGCGGCGCTCGCATGCAAGAAGGCTTGCTGAGCCTGATGCAGATGGCCAAGACCAACGCGGCGTTGACGCATCTGGCCAAGGCGCGCTTGCCGTACATCAGCGTGCTGACCGACCCGACGATGGGCGGCGTGTCGGCGAGCTTCGCGTTCGTCGGCGACATGGTGATCGCCGAGCCGAAGGCGCTGATCGGTTTCGCCGGGCCGCGCGTAATCGAAAACACGGTCCGAGAAAAGTTGCCCGAGGGTTTCCAGCGCGCTGAATTTTTGCTGCAGACCGGCGCGGTCGACGCCATCATCGACCGGCGCGAACTGCGCGGCGTGATCGCGCGGGCGGTCGCGATGCTGCAACGCCAGAGCGCCGATGCCGTTGCCTGAAGTCGTTCTGCCGATGAACCTCGCCGGCTGGCTGGCGCGCTGCGAGCGTCTGCACCCGAAAGAGATCGACATGACGCTGGAGCGCACGCGCTGCGTCAGGGAGCGGCTGAACCTGCACTTCACGGCCCCGATGATCGCCGTGGCCGGCACGAACGGCAAAGGCTCGACCTGCGCGATGCTGGAGGCGATCGCGCTGCAGGCCGGCTACCGTGTCGGCCTGTACTCGAAGCCGCACCTGGTTCACTTCGAGGAGCGTTGCCGAATCAACGGTGAGATGGTCAGCGAGGCCGCATTGCTGCCGCACTTCGAGGCGGTCGAGCGGGCGCGTGGCGAGATCGGCCTGACCTACTTCGAGTTCACCACGTTGGCGATCGCCCGGTTGCTCGCGAGCGTCGAACTCGACCTCGTGATCCTCGAAGTCGGCATGGGCGGTCGGCTCGATGCGGTCAACGCGTTCGACGCCGATTGCGCGATCATCACCAGCATCGACATCGACCACGCCGAGTACCTCGGCAACGACCGCGAAACGATCGCGATCGAGAAGGCCGGCATCATGCGCGCCGGCAAACCGGTGATCGTCAGCGACCCGATGCCGCCGCAAAGCCTGAGCGACGCAGCAGCGCGCGTCGGCGCCGACCTGTGGCGCTTCGGCCGCGACTTCAACTACGCCGGCGACAAGCAGCAGTGGGGCTGGTCGGGCCGAACCCGTCGTTTCAACGCGCTCGCCTACCCCGCGCTGCGCGGCGCGAACCAGTTGCTCAACGCCTCCGGCGTGCTCGCGGCATTCGAAGCATTGCGCGAGCGCTTGCCGATCACCGCGCAGGCGGTGCGGCAGGGGTTCGCGACGGTCGAGTTGCCGGGCCGCTTTCAGATCGTGGCCGGGCAGCCGACGCTGGTGCTCGACGTGGCCCACAACCCGCACGCGGTTGCTGCGCTGGCGCAGAACCTCGATCAGATGGGATTTTTTCCGCGCACCCATGCGGTGTTCGGTGCGATGGCCGACAAGGACCTCGCCGCGATCCTTTCACGCATGGTGCCGATCGTCGACCACTGGCATTTCACCGACCTGCCCGTGGCGCGCGCGGCCCGGGCTGCCGACCTCGCCGCGCTGCGCGACGGGCTGGCGGTCAAAGGCCCCGGCCCGGTCACCGTGGCATGCCACGACGACCCGATGCAGGCCCTGCGCGCAGCCCTCGGGGAGGCAGACCCCGCTGATAGAATCGTTGTCTTCGGATCGTTTCGCGCGGTCGGTGGTGTGCTCAAACACGGCGTGCCCCGGTTGAGCGGCAAACACGCGGCCTGAATGCCACTCAACACCCTTGCCAAATGCGATCGGCTGCAACGCGGTTGCAAGGGAGCTCGGTCCGCACGTCAACGCGCCATTTCGCATCACCGGAACTTGCATCGCACATGGGTTTGCTGTCCATTTTCAAACGCGCTGATGCAACGGTCCACGCCGCGAGCGAGCCATCCGACGGTGTACAGCGCGCGCGAACGCGGGCCCGGCAGCGCCTGATCGGCGCTGCGGTGCTGGTGGTCATCGGCATCATTGGTTTCCCGCTCGTTTTCGAGACCCAGCCCCGGCCGATTCAGGTCGACATCCCGATCGAGGTGCCGCGCAAGGAGGGCGCACCCGCGCTCGTGATGCCAGCGGCACGGCCGCCTGCTGCGAACTCGTCCGCCGCGAGTCTGCCGGGTGCGCCGCCCATGGCCGCCGCGCCGAACGATGTCATCACCGAACCGCGCGAAGAGCCCAAGCGCGAGCCGGCCGCGGTGGTCCCGGCGCCCGTGGTAACAGCTGCGCCGGCCGCCGCGTCGAAACCGGAACCCAAGCCGGCCGCTGTCGCGGCGCCCGAACCCGCAGTCAAGCCCGCTGCCGAACCCGAAGTCAAGCCATCGATGGCCGGCAGCGACGCCGCGCGCGCCAAGGCCTTGCTCGAAGGCAAGCCCGCGCCGG
Source organism: Rhizobacter sp. (assembly GCA_031394085.1). Taxonomy (GTDB): domain Bacteria; phylum Pseudomonadota; class Gammaproteobacteria; order Burkholderiales; family Burkholderiaceae_C; genus LMDS01. The sequence continues at coordinate 2,916 of JANMWQ010000314.1, forward strand.
CCTCCGGCGAGTCGGGTCGCTTCATCGTGCAAGTCGGCGCCTTCGCCGACGCGGGCGCGGCGCGAGAAACGCGGTTGAAGGCCGAGAAGCTCGGTTTGAAGACCTACACGCAAGTCGCGAGCACGGCGTCGGGCAACCGCATCCGGGTGCGGATCGGCCCGTTCGGCAGCCGCGACGAAGCCGACAAGGCAATGGCCAAGGCCAAAAGCGCCGGGCTGAGCGCGGTCGTTCTCACGCTGTGAGCCAAGCGCATGAGCATCGACCTCGGTTGGGTGGACATCGCGCTGGCGGCATTCCTGCTGCTGTCGATGCTGATCGGCCTGGCGCGCGGTTTCGTGTTCGAGTTGCTCTCGCTGGCCGGTTGGTTCGCGGCCTGGTTCGCAGGGCGCTGGCTGACGCCGATGTTCGTTGGTTACCTTCCCGTCGGCGAGCCGGGTTCGAGCTTGAACTATGGCGTGACGTTCGCCAGTGTCTTCCTGGTCGCGCTGGTGGCCTGGAGCCTCGGCGCGCGGCTGGTGCGGGCGCTGATCCGCGCGACGCCGTTGAGCGCATTCGACCGCCTGCTCGGCGCGGGCTTCGGTGTCGTGCGCGGCCTGGTCGTGCTGCTGGTGTTCGCAACGGTGATCGGCGTCTCGCCGTGGAGCCGATCGACGCCTTGGCAGCGCTCGCAGGGCGTGGCCTGGTTGAATACCGTGCTGCACGAGTTGCGGCCGCTGTTCAACGTCGATACTCCTCCTCAAAACCCGACGGCGTGACGACACGCGCGGCGGGTTGAACCCAGGGCAAGAACCATGTGCGGCATCGTCGGCGTCATCTCCAAAGGCGCAGTCAACCAGTTGATCTACGACGCGCTGCTGCTGCTGCAGCACCGCGGGCAAGATGCAGCCGGCATCGTCACGATGCAGGGCACCAAGTGCTTCATGCACAAGGCGCGCGGCATGGTGCGTGACGTGTTCCGCACCCGCAACATGCGTGGCCTGCCGGGCACGGTGGGCCTGGGCCAGGTGCGCTACCCGACCGCCGGCAATGCTTACAGCGAAGAAGAGGCGCAGCCGTTCTACGTCAATGCGCCGTTCGGCATCGTGCTCGTGCACAACGGCAACTTGACCAACGCGCTGGCCTTGAAAAAAGAGCTGGTCGACATCGACCGCCGCCACATCAACACCACCAGCGACACCGAGGTGCTGATCAACGTCGTCGCGCACGAGCTCGCCTCGGCCACGCGCGACCAGCCGCTGACGCCCGAACTCGTGTTCAACGCGGTGCGCGCGGTGCACAAGCGCATCAAGGGTTCGTATGCGGTGGTCGCGCTGATCGCGGGGCACGGCCTGCTGGCGTTCCGCGATCCGTTCGGGATTCGGCCGCTGTGTCTCGGCGAAGGCGTGGGGCCTGAAGGGCGCGAGGTGATGGTCGCGAGCGAATCGGTCGCGATCGAAGGCACCGGCCACAAGGTGCTGCGCGATGTTGCACCGGGCGAAGCGATTTTCATCGACCTCGAAGGCACCGTGCACGCGCGCCAATGCGCCGAGAACCCGAGCTTGAACCCGTGCATGTTCGAGTACGTGTACCTCGCGCGGCCGGATTCGATCATGGACGGCATCTCGGTCTACCAGGCGCGCCTGAACCTGGGCGAGACGCTCGCGCAGCGGCTGATCTCGACCGTGCCGCCGAACGAGATCGACGTCGTGATCCCGATCCCTGAATCGAGCCGGCCTTCGGCGATGCAGCTTGCGCAGCGCATCGGCAAACCGTACCGCGAAGGCTTCGTGAAAAACCGCTATGTCGGTCGCACCTTCATCATGCCGGGGCAGGGCGAGCGCAAGAAATCGGTGCGTCAAAAGCTCAATGCGATCGGTGTCGAGTTCAAGGGCCGCAACGTGCTGCTGGTCGATGACTCGATCGTGCGCGGCAACACCAGCAAAGAGATCGTGCAGATGGCGCGCGACGCCGGCGCGCGCAAGGTCTACATGGCCTCGGCCGCGCCGCCGGTGCGCTTCCCCAACGTCTACGGCATCGACATGCCGACCAGCGAAGAGCTGATCGCGCACGGCCGCACGATCGAAGAGATCCGCGCGTTCATCGGCGCCGATGCGTTGATCTACCAAGACGTGGACGCGATGAAGCGCGTCGTCGGCGCATTGAACCCGGCGGTGCGCAGCTTCGAGGCCTCGTGCTTCGACGGCCACTACATCACCGGCGATGTGAGCGTCGCTGATTTCACCGCGATGGCGGCGCAGCGAAAGGCGCAGGGCAACGAAGAAGAGAGCGACGACCGGTCGCGGCTCGCATTGCAAAGCGCGACAGAGGTTTCCTGATGAGCGATACCGAGTCCGACAAAATCGATGCGACTGGCATCCCGCGCGTTCGATTGCCGCACGACGTGCGCCGCGACACGTTGGCCGTGCGCGAAGGCCTGCCGCCGAGCGCCTGGGGCGAGAACTCCGAGGCCTTGTTCCTGACCAGCAGCTTCGTGCAGCCCGATGCCGCAACGGCCGCGCGGCGCTTCGCGAACGAGGAAGACGCATTCATCTACTCGCGCTTCACGAACCCGACCGTGACGATGTTCGAGCGGCGTCTGGCGGCGCTCGAAGGCACCGAGGCCTGCATCGGCACGTCGAGCGGCATGGGCGCGATCCTGCTGCTCGGCATGGGCGTGCTCAAAGCGGGTGACCACGTGATTTGCTCGCGCAGCGTGTTCGGCTCGACCATTCGATTGTTCGCCGGCGAGTTCGGCAAGTTCGGCGTCGAGACCACGTTCGTCTCGCAGACCGACCCCGACGAATGGCGCAGCGCATTGAAACCGAACACCAAGTTGCTGTTCGCCGAATCGCCGACGAATCCGCTGACCGAGGTGTGCGACATCCGCGCGTTGTCGGTGATCGCCAAAGACGCCGGCGCCTGTCTCGCGGTCGACAACTGCTTCTGCTCGCCCGAGGTGCAGCGGCCGGTCGAGTACGGCGCCGACATGGTGATCCACTCCGGCACCAAGTACCTCGACGGCCAGGGCCGCGTGATCGCCGGCGCACTGTGCGCCACGCAGCAGATGGTCGACGAGAAGTTCATGCCGGTGCTGCGCAGCGCGGGCATGAGCCTGTCGGCGTTCAACGCATGGGTCGTGTTGAAGGGGCTGGAGACGCTGTCGATCCGCATGGAGGCGCAGAGCGCTCGTGCGCTGGCGCTCGCCGCATGGCTCGAGGCGCAGGACCGAGTCGAACGCGTGTTCTATCCCGGCCTCGAGTCACACCCGCAGCACGCGCTCGCGATGGCGCAGCAATCGGCGGGCGGCGCGGTCGTCTCGTTCATCGTCAAGGGCGAGAAGCAGGGCGGGCCGGCGCTGGCGCGCAGCAACGCGTTCCACGTCATCGACTCGACCCAGGTCTGCTCGATCACCGCCAACCTCGGCGACACCAAGACCACGATCACGCACCCCGGCAGTACGTCGCACGGCCGCATGACCGAAGCGCAGCGCCAGGCCGCCGGCATCACGCAAGGCGTGATCCGCGTCGCCTGCGGGCTCGACGACATCGAAGACATCAAGGCCGACCTGCTGCGCGGCCTGAGTACATTGAGCGCATGACGACCCGCAAAGTCAGAACGCGCATCGCGCCATCGCCGACCGGCTTTTTGCACCTCGGCACCGCGCGCACCGCGTTGTACTCGTGGGCCTACGCGCGCCACTTCGGCGGCGAGTTCGTGTTGCGCATCGAAGACACCGATGTCGCACGCTCGACGCAAGATTCGGTCGACCAGATCCTCGCGTCGCTGCACTGGCTCGGGCTGAACTACGACGAGGGCCCGATCTACCAGATGCAGCGGCTGGGGCGCTACAGCGAAGTCATCGACCAGATGCTCGCGGCCGGCACGGCGTACCGCTGCTACTGCACGCCCGACGAGCTGACCGCGATGCGCGATGCGCAGAAAGCGCGTGGCGAAAAAACGCACTACGACGGCCGCTGGCGCCCCGAGCCGGGCAAGACGCTGCCGTTGATTCCGGCCGGCGTGAAGCCGGTCGTGCGCTTTCGCAATCCGCCCGAGGGCGACGTGAGCTGGGACGACCTGGTCAAGGGCCGCATCACGATCAACAACCGCGAGATCGACGACCTGATCATCGTCAGGCCCGACGGCGTACCGACCTATAACTTCTGCGTGGTCGTCGACGATTGGGACATGAACATCAGCCACGTTTTCCGCGGCGACGAGCACGTCAAC
>JANMWQ010000360.1:0-2038 GCA_031394085.1 Rhizobacter sp.
TCACGCCATCGGCTCGAGCAAGACGACCACGGAGACGCTGTCGATCGATCGGCCCGAGCCTTGGATGAGGCTGACGAACCGCGCACCGGTGACAAGCGACCCCGTCACCCTGAAAGCGCCGCGAAACTCCCAACGATTTGCACCCTGCTTGATGAACACTGGGACCGGGCCACGGTGCCGGGCCAGCATCACGCTCACCGGGCCGGTGCGTGGGCCCTGGCCGCAGAGCACGACCCGCGGCGCGTCCGGGCTAAATTTTTCTGTCAGACACGCGGCGACGATGACCCCGTTGTGCGTGGGCAAGCACGACACTTTGCTGCCACCGAACTTCGCGTGAATCTCGTCGCGTGTGTAGTCGCTGCCGATGATGAACATGGAGACGTTTTTGGCCTCGAGGATTTCGTTACTGCAGGCTGCCCATCGCCTCGAATACCCGCACCGCCGCCCACGCGTCGTTCGCCGCGTACATCAGCTGGCTCTCGCTGAGCTGGCGCGCAGCCCAGTTCGAGGTGCTGGCTTTGCCCGACTTGAGAAAGCGCCGCTCGAACAGCACGGCCACCGCGGTCTTCACGCCGATGTCTTTGCGGTAGCCGCGGGCGCGAAACAGGTGATTCAGGTCGACGACGCCGAAGGCCTCGACGCCGAGCTTGTTGCGGATTCGCTTCACGTCATCCCCCAGGCCGAAGCCGACTTTCTTCGACCCGTGCGATGCGAGCAGGCCGGCCAGCGCGGCACGGCACACCGGGTCGTGCAGCTGGAAAATCCAGGCCTTCTCGCGCGTGGCGAGCTGCACGATGTGCGGGCCGTCGGAGACCTCGCCTTTGGCGAAGGTCGGCTTCGATTCGGTGTCGAAACCGAGCACGCGGGCGCCGGCAAGCTCGGCGATCACGCGCACGGCCTGCGCCTCCGTGGCGATGAGCTCGATGCGTGAGAGCGGCAAGCGCTCGAAGGGTTCGAGCGCGGCGATCTGCTCCTTGTCGGGCGTGAAGGGTGTGGGCGGGTTGTCGTTCATGCGGCGGTCGGTGAGCGGGTTGCGGAGCGGTGCACGGTGATGACCTGCGGCGCTGAGTCGATCGATGCGTCGGTGGCGACCGCACGTGCCCGCAACTGCCCGCAGCCGCCCTCCACATCCTGCCCGGCCGACTGGCGCAGTTTGGTGAGCACCCCGCGCGCGTGCAGACCTCGCGCTAGTGTCTCGGCGCGTTCGCGGGTCGGGCGCGCAAAGTCGAGCCCCTCGACGGTGTTGTACGGGATCATGTTGAGCAGCGCGTACTTGCCGCGCAGCAACTCGACGATGCCGTCGAGCTCGGCGTCGGTGTCGTTGATGCCGGCGAGCAGCGTCCACTGATATTGAACGGGATAGCCAGTGGCGCGCGCATAGCGTTCGCCGAGCTCGACCAGCTCGGCCGGCGCGATGCGCGGTGCGCGCGGCATCAGGCGGGCGCGCAGCTCGGCATCGGTCGAGTGCAGCGAGAGCGCGAGCGCGGGCCGCACGCTCAAGCGCGGCAGCACCTCGAACACGCGCCGGTCGCCGACTGTGGAGAACACCAAATTCTTGTGGCCGATGCCGCCTGCGGTGCCGAGCAACTCGATCGCCTCGGCCACGTTGTCGAGGTTGTGCGCGGGCTCGCCCATGCCCATGAACACGACCTTCTTGACCGGTCGCAAGGTTCGCGCGAGCACCACCTGCGCGACGATCTCGGCGCTGCCGAGCTGGCGCAGCAAGCCCTCGCGGCCGGTCATGCAAAACACGCAGCCGACCGCGCAGCCGAGCTGGGTCGACACGCACACGCCGCCGCGCGGCAGCAGCACGCTCTCGACCGCCTGGCCGTCGGCCAGCTCGACGAGCAGGCGCGAGGAGCCGTCGTCGGCCGGGTGCTCGGAGCGCAGCCGCGCAAGGCCGGCGAGCTCGCTTTCGAGCGCCGGCAGCATCGCGCGCACGGTGAGCGGCAAGAAGTCTTCGGGCTTGCGCTTGCCGCTGCCCTGCGGCAGCGCCATCGCCCACAGCCGCAGCACGCGGTGCACGTGGGCCGGGCCG
>JANMWQ010000379.1:0-6629 GCA_031394085.1 Rhizobacter sp.
CGCGCGAGACCAACCGCGTCACCCTCAACGCGACTGTGAAAGACAAGTGGGGCAACGCGGCGCCCACCGTGCACTTCGACGACCACGACAACGACATCGCGATGCGCAACCACGCGTTCACCCAAGGCGAGCGCATCTACCAGGCGGCCGGCGCCATCAAGGCATTTCGCACGCCGCCGTACCCGTCGACGCACAACCTCGGCACCTGCCGCATGGGCGCTTCGGCGAAGGACAGTGTTTGCAACGGCTACGGTCAGACCCACGACATCGCGAACCTGTTCATCTCCGACGGCAGCCAGTTCACGACCGGCGGCGCCGAGAACCCGACGCTGACGATCGTGACGCTGGCGATCCGGCAAGCCGACTACATCGCCGGGCAGATGACGGCGCGCGCGATCTGAACCGGGCCTTTGGCATCCAGGAGACCGAGCATGTGTGAATTCTTCGTCAAGGCCGATCCGATCCTCTACGAGCAGCGAACGCGCACGATCCGCATCCACGGCGTGCTCACCAGCATCCGGCTCGAGAACATGGTCTGGGACATCCTGGCCGAGATGGCCGCGGCCGAGGGCTGCACCACCAACGCGCTGATCGTGCAGTTTCACGACGAGATCCTCGCGCACCGCGGCGAGGTGCCGAACTTCGCGTCGTTCCTGCGGGTCACCGGCATGCGTTTTTTGCGTCGCAAGCTGGTCGAGACCGAGTGCGCTCCCCAGACGACGAGCTCGCCGCGCCTGCTCCCCAAGCCACCGGCGCGCCTCGTCCCGGTGGCTGCGCGCCCATGAGCTTGGCCGTGGCGAAGATCATCCACAGCATGATCCGCGTGCTCGACCTGGGTCGCTCGATCGGGTTCTACGCCGACGTGCTCGGCCTGCAGGAATCGCACCGGCTCGAGTTCCCCGAGTTCACGCTCGTCTACCTGCGCGACGCGCAGAGCGGCTGCGAGATCGAACTCACCTGGAACAAGGGCCAGATCGAGCCGTACACGCATGGCAGCGGCTATGGGCACGTCGGCGTGCTCGTCGACGATGCTGCGGCGGCGCACGGCGCGCTCGTCGCAAAGGGTTACGCGCCGGCGGCGGTGAAAGAGTTCAAGCGCGGTGACGAGCTGCTCGCGCGCTTCTTCTTCATCCAGGACCCCGACGGCTACAAGATCGAAATGCTGGAGCGCCACGGGCACTACCAGTGAGGCAGGTCACCGCCGCGGTGGTCGAGGTCAAAGCCCCGTCGTGAGCGTGACGGGCCGCGAGGCGGTGTAATCGGGGTGTCGCGTGGCGACAGCGTTTTAACCCCCGGAGCCCCCATGAACCCGACTCTCGACACCATCACCCTCGGCGGCGGCTGTTTCTGGTGCACCGAGGCCGTCTACGAACGCGTCAAAGGCGTTGTCGGCGTGGAATCGGGCTACAGCAATGGCCACGCGGTGAACCCGAGCTACGAACAAGTCTGCACCGGCACGACCGGGCACAACGAGGTCGTGCGCGTCGCGTTCGACACCGCGCAGATCACGCTGCGCGAAGTGCTCGAGATCTTCTTTGTGATTCACGACCCGACCACGCTGAACCGGCAGGGCAACGACACCGGCACGCAGTACCGATCGGGCATCTACTTTCACAACGCCGCCCAAGAGGCGACGGCCCGCGAGGTGCTGGCTGAGGTCAATGAGCTGCACAGAGGCCGGGCCGTGACCGAGGTGCTGCCCGAACAGAACTGGTCACGTGCCGAGGATTACCACCAGCATTATTTCGTGAACCACCCGAACCAAGGCTATTGCGCGATGGTGGTCGCACCCAAGGTCGAGAAGTTTCGCAAGACTTTCGCCGAACGCGTGGCGCCGGGCTGAGCCGACCTTGCCGCTGGCGTCAGGCTGTCAGGGCGCGAGGCGCTCGCGCAGCCACGTGTCGGCGCCCTGCCGGTAGCGCAGGCGGTCGTGCAGGCGCGATTTTCGGCCCTGCCAGAACTCGAAGGTGTCGGGCACCAGCCGGTAACCGCCCCAGTGCGGGGGGCGCGGCGGCTGCAACATGAATTTGGCGCCGAACTTCGCGGCGTTGCCGACCAGCACCGCGCGCGACGCGATCACCTGGCTTTGCGGCGATGCCCAGGCGCCGATGCGCGAATCGAGCGGGCGCGAGGCGAAGTAAGCATCCGACTCTTCGGCCGAAGCCTTCTCGACCCGGCCCTCGATGCGCACGACCCGTTCCATCTCGACCCAATGAAACTGCAACGCCGCGAAGCCGTTGCCGGCCAGCTCCTGCCCTTTGCGGCTCTCGTAGTTGGAGTACCAGACCATGCCAAGGGCGTCGAATCCCTTGAGCAGCACGACGCGGGTCGACGGCCGGCCGCTCGCGCCGACGGTCGCGAGCGTCATCGCCGTGGGTTCGGGCAACTGACCGTCGATCGCCTGCTGCAGCCACAAGCCGAACTGCGAGATCGGGTCGGCGAGCGAGGCCGCCTCGTCGAGTTCGGCCCGTTCGTAGCTTTTGCGAAGGTCGGCGATGTTGTCCATCGACGTGAGTATAGGAAGGGTACGGGGAATGCCTTAGGTAGACGCACGACTACCTCAAACGCGCTGCGCCTTTCATTCTCGGCAGGTTCGGTGAATTTTCATGACAACGGGAGAGAGTCGATGAGCGGGCAGCCTGCGGTGATCGTGCTGGCGGCGGGCAAGGGGTCGAGATTCCTCGGCGCCGAGCACAAGCTCGTGCAAAGCCTGGGGGCTTCGACCGTGCTCGGTTGCACGCTGCAACACGCGATCGCGAGCCAGCTTCAGGTCGTCGTCGTGACGACCGAAGCGCTCGCCGAAGTGGCTTGCCGCAGCGTCGCCGCGCGCGACGTGGTCGTGCTGCCCGAGGTCGGAGCGTCCGGCCAAAACGGGCTCGGCATGGGCTATTCGATCAGTGCCGGTGTCAATGCGCTGCCCGATGCCGCGGGCTGGTTGATCCTGCCCGGCGACATGCCGCAGGTGCAGCCGGTCACGTTGCAGAAGGTGGCGCGGCAACTCGAACAACATGCGGTCGCCTACGCGCAATACAAAGGCCGGCGCGGGCACCCGGTCGGGTTCTCGCCCGAGCTGTACGCCGAGCTCAGCGCGCTCAGTGGCGACGAAGGGGCAAAACGGGTGATCGCGCGCTACCCGTCGTTCGGCGTCGAGGTCGACGATGCAGGTGTGCTGGTCGATGTCGACACGCTGGCCGATCTCGAAGGGGTGCGCCGCACCGAGCCGCGGGCGGCTGCGCCGGTGCCGCGCTGGTAGCGCCTCGACCCACCTCGATTCACCTCACACGAGCTGGTGCTGCTGAGCGAGCGCGACCAGCCGCTCGACATCGCGGTCGCGAATGCCGCAGCCGCGCAGCGAGTTCGCGGTTTCCATCAGATAGTCGAGCGTGCTGCCGAAACGGCCTGCGGCGCAGCGCAGCAGGTCGACCATCTCCGCGTCGGCCAGAGGTTCGGTGTGCGCCGGGCTGCTGCGGCTCAGCGTGAAGGCGAGGGCGCGCACCGTGCCCTGCGCGGTCCGGCAGGCGAGCCATTTCGGGTCGTACACGCCGGTGGGCATCTCACGGGCCCACAGCCGCTCCAGCTCGGCTGCGGCGCGTGTGGGCCCGATCCGGTACGCCATGCCGCGGCAGGAACCGCCGGGTACGAGCGCGAACACCAACCCCGGGCATTTCGGCGTGCCGCGGTTCACGCGCGAGCGCATCTCGAGCGCACGATGCCAACCGTGCACGACCGCCGGCCGCTGCTCGTCGGCATCGAACTCGGGGCGCCAGATCAGCGAGGCGTAGCCGAAGACCCACAGGTCTTGCTGGCCGCCCCAAGTGCGCATCGCCTCGGCCAGCATCGGTTGCGGATCGCGCAGGTGCAGGGCCGAATAGGTTGAGCTCATGCCCCACTCTAAAATGGAAAGCTTCTCGCAGGAGTCTTGAATGAGCGATCAAAACGACGAAAGTCAAAATTACGCACTGATGGTGCTGGCAGGCGTGGTGGCTTTGGTGATTGCCGGCGTGCTCGGGCTGGCCGTGTACAAGGGGCAGGGCGGCTCGGCGAAGGCCAAGCCACCGGTCGGCAGCACGGCGAGCAGCACGGCGGCCACGCGGCTCGTCGCCGGCGAACCCGACGGCCGCATCTACTTCGAGCTCGGCTCGGATGCGCTGCCGCCCCGGTCCTCCGAGGTGCTCGTCAAGGTCGCCGACGCTGCGCGCATGCAGACCGACAAGGTCGTGCTGATCTCGGGCTTTCACGACGCCAGTGGCGATGCCGCGACCAACGCCGAACTCGCAAGCAAGCGCGCGCTGGCCGTGCGCCACGCGCTCGAAGCCAACGGCGTCGCGCCCGACCACCTCGTGATGGACAAACCGATGGTAACCGCGGGCGGTGCCGATGCACGCGAGGCGCGCCGCGTCGAGATGCGTCTGCGCTGAGCTTGTCGAATGATTTGACGATGTAACCCGGTTACTAGAAAATCGCTACCTCGGTTACGACCAGGAGCCCGCCATGAAGCCAGCCGTTCTCGACGTCACCCAGCGCATCCGCGAGCGCAGCGCGGCGACGCGCTCCGCGTATTTGGCGCAGGTCGAGGCCGCGATCAACCGCCCGCGCGGCGCCGACCGGATGGGCTGCGCGAACGTCGCGCACGCCTTTGCCGCGCTGCCGGGGCACGACAAGCTGCGCATCGTCGCCGAGCGCGCGCCGAACTTGGCAGTCGTGACCTCGTACAACGACATGCTGTCGGCGCACCAGCCGTACGAAAGTTTCCCGGCGCTGATCCGTGATGAGGCGAATCGGCTGGGGGTCTCGGCGCAGGTCGCCGGCGGGGTGCCCGCAATGTGCGACGGCGTGACCCAAGGCTTGCCCGGCATGGAGCTGAGCCTGTTTTCGCGCGACGCGATCGCGATGGCCACCGCGATCGCGCTGACGCATGACGTGTTCGACGGCGCGCTGCTGCTCGGCGTGTGCGACAAGATCGTGCCGGGGCTGCTGATCGGCGCGCTGCACTTCGGGCATTTGCCGTGCGTCTTCGTGCCCGCCGGGCCGATGAGCACGGGCCTGTCGAACACCGACAAGACGAAAGTGCGCGAGCAGTTCGCCCAAGGCCTGGTCGGCCGCGACGAACTGCTGCGCGCCGAATCGGCGGCCTACCACGGGGCCGGCACCTGCACCTTCTACGGCACTGCCAACAGCAACCAGATGCTGCTCGAAGCGATGGGTTTGCACGTGCCGGGCGCCGCCTTCATCCACCCGCATGCCGAGCTGCGCGAGGCGCTGACGCGCGAGTCGGTGCGCACCTTGCTCGGCATTGTCAATCGCGACAACTTCATGCCGATCGGCAAGCTGGTCGACGAGCGCGTCATCGTCAACGCAATGGTCGCGCTGCTCGCGACCGGCGGCTCGACGAATCACTTGATCCACTGGGTCGCGGTCGCACGCGCCGCCGGCATTCTGATCGACTGGACCGACTTCGCCGACCTCTCGCACGCCACGCCGCTGCTGGCGCGCGTCTACCCGAACGGCACGGCCGACGTGAACCAATTCCAGGCAGCAGGCGGGCCAGGCTTCGTGATTCGCGAGTTGATCGACAGCGGCACGATGCACGGCGATGTGAGCACGGTCGTGCCCGGCGGCTTGCGCGAATACGGCAAGGTGCCAGCCTCGAACGGCGAGATGCAACTGCACTGGCGCGATCTGCCGGCCACGCCGATCGACGCCGCGATCGTGCGCACGGCCGCCGCCCCGTTCGGCGAAGAAGGCGGCCTGAAGCTGTTGACCGGCAACCTCGGCCGCGCGGTGATCAAGGTCTCGGCCGTGCCCGAAGACCGGCACATCGTCGAAGCGCCGGCGATTCTGTTCGACACGCAGGAAGCCTTGCTCGCCGCGTTCAAGGCCGGCGAACTCGAACGTGATTTCATCGCCGTCGTGCGGTTTCAGGGGCCGGCCGCCTGCGGCATGCCCGAGTTGCACAAACTCACCACGCCGCTGGCGGTGCTGCAGGGCCGCGGCTTCCACGTCGCACTCGTCACCGACGGGCGCATGAGCGGGGCCTCGGGCAAGGTGCCGGCTGCCATTCATGTGAGCCCCGAGGTGATGCATGGCGGCCCGCTCGGCAAGGTGCGCGACGGCGATGTCATCCGGCTCGATGCGGTGGCCGGCACGCTCGCCGCGCTGGTCGACGACACCACCTGGGCCGCACGCGAACAGGCGGTGCTGCCCGACGCGAGCGCGCGCGTCAACGGCCACGGCCTCGGCCGCGAACTCTTCGCCGGCATGCGGCGCAACGTGCTGAGCGCGGAGCAGGGCGCCTGCTCGTGGCTTTGACCCGAACGCCGTCTTCTCAACACGAACCCACACCATGAACAACACGCTCGAACTCGTCCAGTACGGCCCGGTGATCCCGGTCATCGTGATCAACCGGCTCGAAGACGCGGTGCCGATGGCGCAGGCGCTCGTCGACGGCGGCGTGCGCGTGTTGGAGGTGACCTTGCGCACCTCGATCGCGCTGCAGTGCATGGCCGCGATCGCGAAGGCGGTGCCGGATGCGATCCTCGGTGCCGGCACCGTGCGCAGCGCCGCCGACGCGCAGGCTGCGAAGGACGCGGGTTGCACCTTCGCCGTCAGCCCCGGCTACACCAGCACCA
>JANMWQ010000388.1:0-3663 GCA_031394085.1 Rhizobacter sp.
TCTCGAATGCTCATCGCATGACTTTAGCGTCTCCTCATGCCCAAGACCCGGTCGCTGCCAGTTGCCAGGCCGGCTCGGGCGCCGACCAGCGCAGCGGCAGCGCGCCGGCGCGCCAGACCGCGGAGCTCACGTGCACTCGAACCAGAAACCGTGCGCCGTCGAACGATCGCAGTTCCCCGCCGTCGTCGATCACCTCCGCGCGTCCGGTGAGTTGCAGGACGTCGCCACTGTCGTGGTCGATGAAGAGCAGCCCGGCATGCGGGTGCGAGACCAGGTTGCCGAGCGTGTTGAAGAAGAAGTTGCCGGTGAACTCGGGCCAGGTCAGCACGGTCGCGCCGCCGGTGTCGTCGACGCGCACGAAGCCCGGCTTGCCGCCGCGGTGCGAGACGTCGACGCCGCCGTTGCGCGCTTCGAGCGCCGCTGCAGCGGCGGCACTGGCGATGAACAGCGTGTCGGCGCCCTCGACGAGCGCGCGTGCCGACGCGTCCAGCTGCGCGCCGAGTTGCCGTGCGTCGGCCGGGCCGAGCGGCACCGGCTGCGGCGTGCGCGCCTGGATGTACTGCGAGCAGTTGCCGAAGCACTGATCGACCTCGACCTCGAAACCGCGCGCGTCGAGCGCCACGACACGGCCGTTCATCCGGTTGCGTCGGCGCGTCGCGGGCTCGAGGCCGAGCACGCCGACCGGCGCGCCGATCGCGAGGTGAGCGGCGAGCGGGTCGTGCGAATCGGGCAACGTGTCGATGCACAAGTGGCGTGCGTCTGTCGCGTGCACGAATCCCGGCGGGCCGATCAGCGCCGAAGCCCAGGGCCGCCGGGCCGCGTCGACGCTGCCGATGAGCAAGGTCGGCAACCGTGCGAAGAACGCTCGGTGCTGCTCCGGCATGTGATCGTGGATCACCTTGTCGCCGATCTCGTCCAGGTGCCGGGCCACACCCATGCGCCGCTGGAGCGCGACTTCGCCGGGATGCCAAATGGCGCCCATGCTCAGCCCACCGCGGCCGATTCGGCCATCGGGCTGCACAGCAAAACGGGGGATGAGGTGGTCATGGGTCGGTCGTTGCGTTGCGATGGTTAACAGCTTATTCATATCAGATCACGAACGGAATGACCGCGATTGACATTTGACTCTTGCAGCAGTTGAAATATGGAGATGGATCACCTCGACAACCTGCGCGTCTTCATCGCGGTCGCCGAACGCCGCGGCTTCGCGCCGGCGGCGCGCCAGCTCTCGCTCTCCGCGCCCGCCGTCACACGCGCGATCGCGGCGCTCGAGCGGCGCCTCGGCGCCCAACTTTTCAAGCGCAGCACGCGCAGCGTTCACCTCACCGAGATCGGCGAGCGCTTTCTCGACGATTGCCGCCGCCTCGTCGCCGAGCTCGACGAGGCCGAGGCCGCCGTCGGCGGCGCGCACGCGGTGCCGCAAGGCCAGCTTGCGATCACGGCTGCTTCAATGTTCGGGCGCTTGCATGTGGCGCCGATCGCGATCGACTTCCTCGCGCTGCACCCGCAGCTGAGCCTGCGCAGCCACTTCGTCGACCGCATCGTGCACTTGCTCGACGAAGGCTTCGACGTGGCGGTGCGGATCGCGTGGCTGGCCGATTCAGGGCTCACCGCGGTGCGCGTGGGCAGCGTGCGTGAAGTGGTCGTGGCGTCACCCGCCTACCTCGCAGCCCATGGCGAGCCGCAGACGCCAGCCGATCTGCGGCACCACGATGCGGTCGGCTTCTCGCAGACCGGCGCCGTCGGCGCGCCGTGGTCGTTCCACGCACCTGGCGCGCTGCAGGTGCCCGCGCGCGAGGTCACGCAGCCGCGCGTGCGCCTGATCTCCAACGCCGTCGAGGTCGGCATCGACGCCGCGCTGCGCAGCCACGGGCTGGCACGCGCCCTGTCGTACCAAGTCGAAGAGGCGGTGCGCGCGGGCGACTTGCGCGTCGTGCTCGCGGCGTTCGAGCCGCCACCGATTCCGGTGCACGTGGTCTCGGTCGCCGGCCGCAAGGCGCCGGCGAAAGTGCGCGCATTCGTCGATTTCGCGGTCGAGCGGCTGCGGCGCTTGCCGGTGCTGATGAACGGCTAGCCGAGCGCGGCGATCACGTCGGGCGGCGCCTGCACGAGCTCGATCAGCACGCCCTCGCCGCCGACCGGGAACTCGGCCGAGCTCTTCGGGTGCACGAAGCAGATGTCGAAACCGGCGGCACCTTTGCGAATGCCACCGGGCGCGAAGCGCACGCCGTTCGCGCTGAGCCATTCGACGGCCTTCGGCAAGTCGTCGATCCACAGGCCGATGTGGTTCAGCGGCGTGGTGTGCACCGCCGGTTTGGCCGCAGGATCGATCGGCTCCATCAGGTCGACCTCGACCTTGTGCACGCCGCTGCCGATCGCGCAGATGTCTTCGTCGACGTTCTCGCGCTCGGAGCGGAAGTTCCCGGTGACCTCCAGCCCGAACTTCTCGACCCACAGCGTGCGCAGCGCCGACTTGTTCGGGCCCCCGATCGCGATCTGCTGGACGCCGAGCACCTTGAAGGGTCGCGCGGTTGTCTTGTCGTCCATCACTGAAACTCCATGATCACCTGGTCGACCGAGAGGCTTTCGCCCTTCGCCGCCTTCACCACCGAGACGACACCGTCGTGCGAAGCGATCAGGATGTTCTCCATCTTCATCGCCTCGATCACCGCGAGCTTCTCGCCGGCGCGCACGGCCTGGCCGGCGGTCACGGCCACGTCGACAAGCAAACCCGGCATCGGCGACAGCAGGAACTTCGACAAATCGGGCGGCGCCTTGAACGGCATCAGCGCGTTGAGTTGCGCGGTGCGCGGCGACAGCACGCGCACTTCGACCTGCGCGCCGTGGTGCGTGACGCGGTACGCGAGCATCAGCCGCTCGACCTGCGCGCAAAACGGTTGGCCGTTCAGCTCACCGTGCATCGCGGTGTCGCGCAGCGGGCGCGTGAAGCGGATCGGGTAAGCGCGGCCCGCGACCGTCACATCGAACACGTCGCCCGCGACCGACACGCTCGCCGGCGTCTCGTGCCGTTTGCCATCGGCATCGGTCTGCACGACGATGTAGTCGTCGCCCACCTGCAATTCGTGACCCGGCAGCTGCCCGCTGATGCCGGCCGAGCGCGCGAGCACGCGGCGGTTCGTCGCGACCGCGAGGGCGAGCAGAAAGTTCGGGTCTTCGTGTTGCACCGACGCGCGCGTGAAGCCCTTCGGGTAGTTCTCGGCGATGAAGCCGGTGTTGAAGTCGCCGGCGACGAACTTCGGGTGCGCCAGCAGCGCGGCCTGGAACGGGATGTTGCTCGAGATGCCCTGGATCACGAACGCGTCGAGCGCATCGCGCATCTTCGCGATCGCATCCAGGCGGTCGGTGCCGTAGGCGATCAGCTTGCAGATCATCGAGTCGTAGAACATCGGAATCTCACCACCTTCGTAGACGCCGGTGTCAACCCGGACCCCACCGGTAACACCGGTCGCCTCGCTCCTTCCCCCGTTGGGGGAAGGCCGGGATGGGGGCCACTCACCCGCGAACATCGTCTGCGCCGGCGGCTCGAACGCGACCAGTCGGCCGATGCTCGGCAGAAAACTGCGCAGCGGGTCTTCGGCATTGATGCGGCACTCGATCGCCCAACCCTTGCGCGGAATCTGAGCTTGCGTGAACGCGAGCGGC
>JANMWQ010000418.1:0-4373 GCA_031394085.1 Rhizobacter sp.
TGCCGCCGCTCGGCCAACCCGATCGGCCGGCTGCTGCTGCACTTGTACGGTGTCGGCGGCGCGCAGGCGCTGCGCCAGTCCGATGCGATCTGCACCGCGCTGCAACTCGCGAACTTCTGGCAAGACCTGAGCGTCGACACCCCGCGGGGCCGCCTCTACGTGCCGGCGAGCGATTGCGCGCGCCGCGAGGTCGACGCGCCCACCCTGCTCGCGCAACGCGACGCGCCGAACGTGCGCGCACTCGTCGCCGACATGGTCGATTGGGCACGCGACCTGATGCTCGCCGGCGCGCCGCTGGTGCACGCGATTCCCGGGCGGGCCGGCTGGGAGTTGCGGCTCGTCGTGCAAGGCGGGCTGCGCATTCTGGAGAAGATCGCCGCGATGGATTTCGCCACCTTGCAAACCCGACCGAAGCTGCACGGGCACGACGCGCCGCTGCTGGCGTGGCGTGCAATCCGTATGCGCGCACCCCGCGCCGTCATCGCGAGCAGATCGGCATGACCCCCGAGCAGTACGTGCAAGACAAGGCCGCCAAGAGCGGCTCGAGCTTCTACTACGCCTTTTTGTTTCTGCCGGCGCCGAGGCGCGCGGCGATCACCGCGTTCTATGCGTTTTGTCGTGAGGTGGACGACGTGGTCGACGAGGTCGCCGACCCGTCCGTCGCCGCGACCAAACTCGCTTGGTGGCGCAAGGAAGTCAGCGCGGCCTTCGCCGGCCAACCGAGCCACCCGGTGACGAAAGCGCTGATGCCGCACACCGCTGCGTTCGACATCCGCGCCGAGCACCTGCAGGCCGTGATCGAAGGCTGCCAGATGGACCTGGAACAGTCACGCTACCTCGACTTCACGGGCCTCGCACGCTACTGCCATCTGGTTGCCGGCGTGGTCGGCGAGGTGGCCGCGAGCATCTTCGGCCGCACGCAACCCGAGACCATCGCTTACGCGCACAAGCTCGGTCTGGCGATGCAGATGACCAACATCATCCGCGACGTCGGCGACGACGCGCGCCGTGGCCGCATCTACCTGCCGGTCTCGGAGCTGAAGCAGTTCGACGTGAAGGCGCAGGAGATCCTGAACCGCGGTTACAGCGAGCGCTTCACCGCGCTGATGAAGTTCCAGGCCGAGCGCGCACACCGCTGCTACGACGAAGCCTTCGCGCTTTTGCCCGAGGCCGACCGCGCAGCACAGAAACCCGGCGTGATGATGGCCAACATCTACCGCACCCTATTGCGCGAGATCGAGGCCGACGATTTTCAGGTGCTGCACCAGCGCACGTCGCTGACACCGCTGCGAAAACTCTGGATCGCGATGCGCACCAATTGGCGCGGGCGCTGATGGAGCCCCCCGCGACGCGGGTACACGACGCGACCCCCCGAGGGGGTGCGGGCCGGCTTGGGGGCGGCCCGGCGCTCGACCTGCGGGCGAACGCGAAACGGCTCGCCGTCGTCGGTGGCGGCTGGGCCGGGCTGGCCGCGGCGATCGAAGCGACACGGCGCGGCCAGCGCGTCACGCTGTTCGAGATGGCAGCGCAGCTCGGCGGGCGCTCACGCGGCGTCGACGTGGCCGGCCTCGCACTCGACAACGGCCAGCACATCCTGATCGGTGCCTACACCGAGACGCTCGCGCTGATGCGCACGGTCGGCATCGACGCGGACGCGGCGTTCGTGCGCCTGCCGCTGCGCGTGACGTATCCGAATGGCACGGGCCTGCAGCTCGATCACGGCGCGCCGATGCTCGCATTCGCAGGTGCGGTGCTGCGCCAACGCGGCTGGCGAATCGGTGAGCGCATTGCACTGCTGGCGGCCACGGCGGGTTGGGTCGCGCGCGGATTTCGCTGCGAGCCCTCATTGACCGTCGCGCAACTGACGCAACGCCTGCCACGCGCAATCCGTGACGAGCTGATCGACCCGTTGTGCGTCGCCGCGCTGAACACGCCGGCGACAGACGCGAGCGCCAGCGTGTTCCTGCGGGTGTTGAAAGACGCCCTCTTCTCAGGTCCCGGCTCGGCCGACCTGCTGCTGCCGCGCGTGAGCCTGAGCGCGCTGCTGCCAGCGCCGGCGCAGCGCTGGTTGGGTGATGCCGGCGCCACGTTGCGTTTGCAGCACCGCGTCGAAGCGCTGTCCGCAGACGGAGCCGGCTGGTCGCTCGACGGCGAGCGCTTCGACAGCGTCGTGCTCGCCACCACGCCGACCGAAGCCGCGCGCCTCGTGCGCGAGATCGCGCCCGAGTGGTCGCGCACCGCCGCGGCGCTGCGCTACGAGCCGATCGTCACCGTCTACCTCCAGGGCGACGGCGTGCGATTGGCAGAACCGATGCTCGCGCTGCGCGCCGGTGCACAGGCACCCGCGCAGTTCGTCTTCGATCGCGGCCAATTGGGCGGCCCGGCAGGCCTGCTGGCGTTCGTGATCAGCGGCGCGCAGCCCTGGGTCGATCGCGGCATGGCCGCGACCGCGCAGGCCGTGATCGCGCAGGCACAGGCCGCACTCGGCTTGTCGTTGACGCGCGTGCAGACACTGACCGAGAAGCGCGCGACCTTCCGTTGCACGCCGAACCTGCAGCGCCCGGCGATGCGTATCGCGCCGAACCTGCACGCTGCCGGCGACCATGTCGCCGGCCCCTACCCGGCGACGCTCGAAGGCGCAGTGCGCAGCGGGATCGGCGCGGTGGGCGCGATGGTCAACGCGCTCGGCTGAACGGCGCAGCCAGCGGCTCGCCGATGAACACGCCCTGCTGCGGCCAGGCCACGCTCTTCCAATACGCCTCGATCGCAGTCGCGCCTTGCAGGTAATTGAGCAACATGACCTGCGGGTGCGGGAACTTCTGCGGGTGCGCGCAGGGCTCCGAGACCGAGCCGTAGCTGGCAGTCGCGCCCGATGCGATCCAGTCGATGATCGACATCTGGCCGGTTCCGCCTTCGAGAGAGCCGCCGAACGAGGTCAGGTGATCGGCGAGCGCGCCTGGCACCCACCGGATCGTGTCGAGCTTGGGCACGCTGACCGCGCCGGTTTGGTAGATCAGAACCCGGCTCGCGTTCTCGATCGCCGACGTGGTTTCGACATGCACATCCACGCCCACACGGCGCAGCGGCCCCGCTGGCGGAAACAGCGGCTGGCGCACGCCACGCGCGCGGTCACCGGTCGCGACGAAGTAGGCATGGGCAGGCATGCCGCCACGCAAGCCGAGGCTTCCGTCGGAGGCCACACCGCGCTGGATCATCGCCTTGGCCATCGCCACGTCGCGCGCGGCGAGCAGCATCGAGGGCCGCATCTTCAGCTCGGCGTGCGGCCGGCTCGACCCGACGTTGAAGTACGGCGACCGCTTCGACGGCGTGCAACTGTGCTCGCACAACGCGCCGTCGTAGCCGAGCGCGAGCGCGCCGGTGATCGAGTTGCAGCCGACCGCGTACGGGGTGGTCCAGGCCAGCGCGAGCGCCTGCACCGGCGCGTCGAAGAACGAATCGACCTGCGCCGCGAAGGCCCTGAACTCGTCCGGCGTCAATGACGAGCGCACCGGCAGCTGAATGCGCAGCACCTGGGCGCGCGTCAACCCACGGGCCTTGATGTAGTACTCACCGACCTCCACCGAGTACGGGTCGGCGCTGTTGATCACCAGGCCGAGTTCTTTGCTGGTGATGCGACCCTCGGCGCGCGGGATGCGGAGCCACTGAGGACCCTGTGGCTGCGCCCGCGTCGGTGGCTGCGTCGCGAAGTCATAGCGGCGTTTCAGGTAGTCGGCACCGTCGTTCTGGGCGACCGCGGTCGGCGCCGACACGGCGAGCACCAGTGCAGTACCGGCAGCGGCCGCAACGCGGCAAGCGCCATGCATCGGTCCAGCTCTCGGATGGCAACCTGAATTTTCGCCATGCAAGAATGTTTCGACTTCAGCGAGAATGACATGCATGGCGAAAAGTGAAAACAAGACCCCGACGATACAGGTGCTGGAGCGCGCTTTCGGGTTGCTCGACGTGCTGGCCACCCACCCCGATCCGGTCTCGTTGAAGCACATCAGCCAGCAGACCGGGCTGCACCCGTCGACGGCCCACCGCATCCTGAATGACCTGACGATCGGCCGCTATGTCGATCGGCCCGAGGCAGGCAGTTACCGGCTCGGCATGCGCCTGCTTGAACTCGGCAACCTCGTGAAAGCGCGCCTCGACGTGCGCGACGCTGCGCTCGGTCCGATGCGCGAGTTGCACAAGCTGACGCATCAGCCCGTGAACCTTTCGATGCGCCAGGGCGACGAGATCGTCTACATCGAGCGCACCTACAGCGAACGCTCGGGCATGCAGGTGGTGCGCGCAATCGGTGGCCGCGCGCCGTTGCACCTCACGTCGGTCGGCAAGCTGTTTCTCGCGCACGACGACGCGCCCCGTGT
>JANMWQ010000498.1:0-2199 GCA_031394085.1 Rhizobacter sp.
ATGCGCAAAGGCGTGAAGTACGGCATGACCGCGCTGTACGACCACATGGCGATCGACGGGCTGGAAGATGCGTACGAAAAACTGCCGAATGGCGCCGGCAAGGCGATGGGCGTTTTCGCCGAAGAGTGCGTCTCGAAGTACGCTTTCACGCGCGAGCAGATGGACCAGTTCGCCATTTCGTCGACCCAGCGCGCCAAGCTCGCCAACGAGAACGGCAGCTTCGACTGGGAGATGGCGCCGGTCACGCTGAGCGGCCCGAAAGGCGAGACCGTGGTCAAGTTCGACGAGCAACCGTTCAAGGCCAAGCTCGACAAGATTCCCGGCCTCAAACCCGCGTTCAAAAAGGACGGCACGATCACCGCGGCCACCTCGTCGAGCATCTCCGACGGCGCGGCCGCGCTGGTGATGATGCGCGAGAGCACCGCAGCGAAGCTCGGTGTCACGCCGATCGCGCGCATCCGTGCGCACGCGGTGCACGCCCAAGCGCCGAACTGGTTCACGACCGCGCCGGTCGGTGCGATCGAGAAGGTGTTGAAGCGCTCGGGCTGGAACGCCAAAGACGTCGACCTGTGGGAGGTCAACGAAGCCTTCGCCGCCGTCACGCTCGCCGCGATGGCCGAGTTCAAGCTGGCGCACGAGATCGTCAACGTCAACGGCGGTGCGGTCGCGCTCGGTCACCCGATCGGCGCGAGCGGCGCGCGCATCGTCGTCACGCTGCTCGGCGCACTGCGCAAGCGCGGCTTGAAGAAGGGCGTGGCCGCGCTGTGCATCGGCGGCGGCGAGGCGACGGCCTTGGCGCTTGAATTGATCTGAGCCGGGCGGCGCCAGCATGATCGCTGGCGTTCACCACTTCCGACACCGGCGCACCACGGCACCTTCCTGAACCATGACGGCTGCGCCATCGCCTGGTGAACGACCGCCGCCCACCGAGGTCGGCGAAACCTTCACGCTGGTCGTGCGGCTGAGTGACGACGCGATCCGCGTTGGCGCGAGTCAACTGCACGACCTGAATCCGCTGCACCATGACCTCGCCGCAGCACGCGCCGCCGGCTACCCGGGCCTGATCGCCAGCGGCGCGCACACCGGCGCGATCTTCATGGGGATGACCGCCACGCACTTCTCGGCGCCCGCCCCTGACGGCGGCGCGCGCTCGATACTCGGGCTCGGCTTCGAGATCCGCTTTCGCAGTGTCGTGCTCGCCGATGAAGACATCACGTTCCGCTGGACGGTCGAGAGCAGCGTGTGGAAGCCGAGCCTCGACGGCTATGTCACGCGCTCGCTCGGCGGGGTGCACACGCCGCGGGGGATGGTGCTGAGCGGCGTCTCGAATCTGCTGTTGCGGCACGCGTAGCGCGCGCCGGCTTCGAGACGCGCTACGCTCGCATCAGACACCTCCCGGAGACACCGAACATGCTGCTGAGCGAAGACCACCGCGCCGTGCAAGACGCCGTGCGCGCCTACGTGCAAGACCGCATCGCCCCGCAGGCCGCGGCCTGGGACAAAAATCACCATTTCCCGAAGGCCGAGTTGCGCGGACTGGCCGAGCTCGGCTGCTACGGTGTGGCGGTGCCGACCGAATGGGGCGGCGCGGGGCTCGACTACCTCGCGCTCGCAGTCATCCTGGAGGAGATCGCGGCTGGCGACGGCGCGACCTCGACGGTGGTGAGCGTCAACAACTGCCCGGTTTGTTCGATCTTGTTGGCGTGGGCGAACGACGCGCAAAAAGAAGCCTGGCTCGAGCCGCTGGCGCGCGGCGAGATGCTCGGCGCGTTTTGCCTGACCGAACCGCACGTCGGCTCGCAGGCCGACGGGCTGAAGACCACCGCCGCGCTCGTCAAAACTGCAGACGGCGATTTCTATGTGCTCAACGGCGTCAAGCAGTTCATCACCAGCGGCAAGAACGGCGATGTCGCCATCGTGATGGCGGTGACCGACAAGGCGGCGGGCAAGAAAGGCATCAGCGCCTTCATCGTGCCGACGAACACGCCCGGCTACACGGTCGCGCGCATCGAAGACAAGATGGGCCAGCACGCGAGCGACACCGCGCAGATCCTGTTTGAGAGCTGCCGTATTCCCGCGGCGAACCGGCTCGGCGAGGAAGGGCAGGGCCTGAAGATCGCGCTCTCGGGACTGGAGGGCGGGCGCATCGGCATCGCCTCGCAAGCCGTCGGCATGGCGCGTGCGGCGTTCGAGGCGGCG
>JANMWQ010000513.1:0-4006 GCA_031394085.1 Rhizobacter sp.
TCGGTGTGCAGCCGCTGCTGCAACTCGGCCTGCGCCTCGGCGAAGGTTCGGGCGCGGCGCTGGCCTGGCCGCTGCTCGACAGTGCGGTGCGGCTGCTCGACGAGATGGCGAGCTTCGCGTCGGCCGGGGTCTCGACCGAGATATCGGCGCACAGCGCACCGTGAACCGCGCCGCGCAGGAGCTTCGCCTGTTCTTCGTCGCGCTGCAGTTTCTGACGCGCGTGCCGGTGCCGCGCTGGGTCGGCTTCGAGCCCGATTGGCTGAACCAGAGCGCACGCTGGTTCGCGCTCGTCGGTGCGCTCGTCGGCGGCGTCGCTGCGCTGGTGCTGTGGGCCGCGAGCTTCGTGTTCCCGCCGGCGGTCGCGGTCGGGTTGTCGATCGCGAGCACGCTGCTGCTGACCGGCGGCTTTCACGAAGACGGGCTGGCCGACACCGCCGACGCGCTCGGTGGCGCGGTCAGCCGCGCGCGCGCGCTGGAGATCATGAAGGATTCGCGCATCGGCAGCTACGGCGCGCTCGCACTCGTCGCCGTGCTCGGGCTCAAAGCCGCGGTGCTGAGCGCGATGCCGCCGCTGCTGGCTGTTCCCGCGCTGCTGCTCGCACACACCGCGAGCCGCGCGGCGGCGGTCGCCTTGATTCGCGCGCTGCCGTATGCCGGCGACATCGCGCATGCGAAGGCGAAGCCGCTGGCGCGGCAGGTGTCGGGCGCGGGCGTGTCGGTCATGCTCGGCACGGTCGTCGCGGTGAGCGCGCTGCTGGTGGTGTGGGCACCGGCGCATGCACCGGCGGTCGCGACCAGCCTTGTGCTGGTCGCGATCGGTGCGGCCTGGAGCACGCGCTGGCTGCGCCGCCGGCTCGGTGGCTACACCGGCGACACGCTCGGCGCCACCCAGCAGGTCACCGAGCTGCTCGCGCTGTTGGGCTGGCTGGGAGCTGCGCGATGGGCGACGGGCTGAGTGTGTGGCGCCACGCGCGGCCGAGCGGCGTGGCAGGGCGTTGCATCGGGCGCACCGAGGTGCCTGTCGATCGCCGCAAGAGCAAGCGCCTGGCGCATCGCATCCGCGCTTGGGCGCGGCGCAATGGGGCGCCGCGGCTCGTGATCACGTCGCCCCTGCAACGCGGCGCCGATGTGGGCCGCTGGCTGGCGTGCTGGGGTTGGCAGCACCGGCGCGATGCGCGCTTGCTCGAACTCGATTTCGGCGACTGGGACGGCCGCCGTTGGGCCGATGTCGAGGTCGCCGAGATCGATGCCTGGTGCGCTGATTTCGTGCACGCCCGACCGGGCGGTGGCGAGCCGCTGGCTGCGCTGCTCGAACGTTGCGCGGCGTTCATCGCCGATTCGCCCCGCGCCTGCGTCGTCGGCCACGCTGGCTGGATCAGCGCGGCGCTGTGGCTCGAAAGTTCGGGTGGCACGCTGCCCGAGCCGGCGACCTGGCCGCCGGCGGTGGGCTACGGCGCGCGGGTGGCGCTCACTCGGCCTTGAAACCGGGCGGCACATCGAGCGGCATCGGCATCGTCGCCAGCCGGTTCGGCGTGCTCGACTCCCAGAGCGCGCCCGGCGCGGTGTCGACCGATGCGTTGACGACGTGCATCAACGTGAGGCTCGCGCGCGAGGCGATCTTGCGCAACACCTGAAGCTGGCGCTGGGTCCAGTCGACGGGGGTGCCGAGTTGCTCGCAACTGAAGGCGCCGAACAGCACGCCGTTGACCGAGAAGCTCATGTCCATCAGCGAGACGGCACCGCTGGCCGCGAGGTATTCGCGCAGCGCGCCGGCGGTGACCGGGTCGACCAGTGCCTGGCCGGCGGTGATGCTGCCGTCGCGCTGCAAGCGTTCTAGGTACAGGCCGGCTTGCGGGTGCAGGATGTCGCTCGCGGTGACCATGCGGTCGGAACCCGAGTCGAACATCGCGACACAACGCAACACGCGGCCTTCGGCGGTGTCGGCGAACACCCGCAAACCGGCGCGCGAACAGCCGATCTGGCCGGCGACGAAACGCATCAGCTGCTCGAGGTATTGGGCGCTGTCGATCTCGCCGCGTTCGAGGCGGCCCGAGATGACCTGAAGGTCGCGTTGGTCCGGCATCGGCGAATTATCGGCCGGTACGCCTCGCGGCGCAGTGGCTAGCGCAACGGCGCGTGCACACCGCGCGACAACGGCGGCTGGGCCACGGCCGGCGCGATCGCGGGATAGGCGTCGCACCAGTGCGAGACGGCGCATTGCTCGCACAGTGGCCGGCGCGCCTGGCAAACGTAGCGGCCGTGCAGGATCAGCCAATGGTGCGCGTCGATCAAGTAGGCTGCGGGGATGCGCTTGAGCAACTTCAGTTCGACCTCGAGCGGATTCTTGCCCGGCGCCAGGCCGGTGCGGTTCGAGATGCGAAAAATGTGCGTGTCGACTGCCATCGTGGCCTCGCCGAAGGCCACGTTCAGCACCACGTTGGCGGTCTTGCGGCCGACACCCGGCAGTGCTTCGAGGGCCGCGCGCGTACCGGGCACCTTGCCATCGTGGCGCTCGATCAGCAGCCGGCAGGTCTCCAGCAGGTTCTTCGCCTTGGTGCGGTACAGGCCGATCGTGCGGATGTGCTCGGTCAGCCCATCGAGCCCGAGCGCGAGCACCTTGGCCGGCGTGTTGGCCACCGTGAACAGGCGCCGTGTCGCCTTGTTGACGCCCACGTCGGTCGCCTGTGCCGACAGCAGCACGGCCGCGAGCAACTCGAACACGTTGGTGTATTCGAGCTCGGTCTCGGGCTGCGGGTTCGCGGCTTTCAGGGTCGCGAAGAAGGGTTCGATGGATTGCGTTTTCATGGGCTGGCGTCAGGCCGGGCGCGCGGCGCGGGCACGCGCGAGCGCAGCGGCGACGGTGCTGCGTTTGTCGGGTGCGGGCGGCGGTTCGGTGCGCGCTTGCGCATCGCGCGACAGGCGCTGCGTGTGCCAGCGGTACCGATCGCTCGCCTCGTTCGCCTGCCGCGCGCTCCAGGCCTGCCAGCCGGTGCGTGCGCCCGTCACGGGCTGGAGCGAGATGCAGTCGACCGGGCAGGCCGGCAGGCACAGCTCGCAGCCGGTGCATTGCGATTCGATCACGGTGTGCATGCCTTTCGGACCGCCGACGATGCAGTCGACCGGGCAGGCCTTCAGGCACAGCGTGCAGCCGATGCACCAGGCTTCGTCGATGACCGCGAGCTGGCGCGGCGCCTCGATGCCGTTGAGCGAGTTCAGCGGCAGTGCGGGCCGGCCGGTGAGGGCGGCGAGGCGCGCGATGCCTTCGTCACCGCCGGGCGGGCACTGGTTGATCGCGGCTTCGCCGGCCGCGATCGCCTGCGCATAGGCGCGGCAATCGGGGTAGCCGCAACGCGTGCACTGGGTTTGCGGCAGCGCGTCGTCGAGCGCCTGCACGAGCCGGTCGGTCGCAGCGCTCACCGAAGCTCACTTCGCCTTGGAGGCGATCTTTTTCGCGGCCACTTTGGCCCGAGGCTTCGGCACGAGCGTCGGCGCCAGCTGGCTCGGCGCCGACTTCGCAACGGTGGGCTTCGCGACAGCCGCCTTGCGCACGGCGGCCTTCGGTTTCGCCGGCTCGGCGGCCGTCTGGTAACTCGCGATGAAGTCACGCACTTTCGGGTAGACCTTCTCGCGCCAACGGCGGCCCGAGAAGATGCCGTAGTGGCCAGCGCCGATCGCGTCGTAGTGGAACTGGCGCTCTTTCGGGATGCCGGTGCACAGGTGGTGCGCGGCGCGTGTCTGGCCGGCACCCGAGATGTCGTCGAGCTCGCCTTCGATGGTCAGCAGCGCGGTGGTCTTGATGTCTTGCGGCTTGACGAGCTCGCCGTTGACCTTCCAGGTGCCGTTGACGAGCGCGAAGTCCTGGAAGACGACCTTGATCGTGTCGAGGTAGTACTCGGCCGGCATGTCGAGCACCGCGTTGTACTCGTCGTAGAAGCCGCGGTGGAACTCGACGCTGTCGTCGTCACCGCGGATCAGGTCGCGGAAATAGTCGTAGTGCGAGCTCATG
>JANMWQ010000547.1:0-2095 GCA_031394085.1 Rhizobacter sp.
CCTCGAAGCCGGCTTCACGTCATGCGTCGGCGCCGCGTGCGCGAAACCGCGGCTCGACGTGGTGATCCGAAATGCGATCAACGCCGGCCAGATCCCCGGCCCGCGCTACCTCGCGGCGAGCCAGGAGATCACGGTGCTCGGTGGCCTGGGCGACGAGACGCTGCCGCACCTGCCCTTCCCCGAGTTCAGCTTCGGCGTGAACATCAGCGGCGCCGATGAGATGCGCAAGGCAGTGCGCCTGTTCCTGAAGTACGGCGTCGATTCAATCAAGCTCAACTTGTCGGGCGACAACTTCACGCCGCAGTCGCCGGCCGAGACGACCTGGATGCTCGACGAAGAAGTGGCCGCGGCGATGCGCGAAGTGAAGATCCGCGGCAAGCGCGGCATCGCGCACGCGCGTTCGTCTGATAGCGTGAAGCAAGCGCTGCGCCACGGCATCGATTTGATCTACCACGCGAGCTTCGTCGACAACGAGGCGCTCGACCTGCTCGAAGCCGCGAAAGACCGCGTCTTCGTCGCGCCCGGCATCGCGATCCTGTACGCGATGCTGCACGAGGCCGAGGCCTACGGCATCACGAACGCGATGGCGACGCAAATGGGCTACCAGATCGAATGGGACGCGGCGATCGAGTCGCTCGCGAAGATGCACAAGCGCGGCATCCGCGTGTTGCCCGGCGGCGACTACGGTTTCGCGTTCACGCCGCATTGCCAGAACGCGCGCGACCTCGAGTTCTTCGTCAAGTACCTCGGCTTCACGCCGATGGAGGCGATCCGCTCGACCACGCTGTACGGCGGCCAGATCATGATGAAGCCCGACGAACTCGGCGCCATCAAAGACGGCTACCTCGCCGACCTGCTGCTGGTCGACGGCGACCCGCTCGCCAACCTGTCGATCTTGCGCGACCCGAAACGCCTGCTCGCGGTGATGAAAGACGGCGTGTTCGTCAAGTCGCCCGACATCGCCTCGCAGCGCGCCTGGGGCCGCGCCGCGTGAAGCTGAGCGCCAGACAGTGGGCGCTGTGGCTGCTGTTCGGCGGCCCGGTCGTGGTGTTCGCCGCCTGGGCGATCCCCGACAACCCGCCGCTGTTCTTCAAGACGCTGCTGAACGGGCTGACGCTCGCGTCGCTCTACTTCCTCGTCGCGAGCGGCTTCACGCTGGTGTTCGGGCTGATGCGCAACGTCAACCTCGCGCACGGCTCGCTGTACCTGTTCGGTGCCTACGTCGGCTGGTTCGTCGGCGAGCACACCGGCTCGTGGGTGCTCGCGGTGATCGCGGGCTTTGTCGCGTCGGCGGTCCTCGGTCTGGTCATGCAGCTGCTCGTGTTCCGCCACATGCAGGGGCAGGATTTGCGGCAAACACTGGTGACGATCGGCCTGTCGATCGTGCTCGCCGACCTGATGCTGTGGGTCTGGGGCGCCGAGATCTACACCTTCGACCCGCCGGCGTGGATCTACGGCTCGACGGTGCTGCCGCTGGTCGCGAAGTTTCCGACCTATCGCCTCTTCGTGCTGCTCGCGGCGATCGTGATCGGCGTCGGCCTGTGGCTGCTGCTGGCGCGCACACGCATCGGCATGATGATCCGTGCCGGCGTCGACGACCGCGGCAT
Source organism: Rhizobacter sp. (assembly GCA_031394085.1). GTDB lineage: Bacteria > Pseudomonadota > Gammaproteobacteria > Burkholderiales > Burkholderiaceae_C > LMDS01. Next base: position 1,608 of record JANMWQ010000547.1, read on the forward strand.
GCTCGCGGCTTCGGGCGTCAACGTGCAGCTCGTGTTCGCGCTGACCTTCGCGATCGGCGCCGGCCTGGCCGGCCTCGCGGGCGTGGTCGGCGGCACCGCGCTGTCGATCTCGCCGGGCGAGGACACGCGCTACCTGCTCGCCTCGCTGGTGGTCGTGATCGTCGGCGGCATGGGCAGCGTCGTCGGCGCGGCGATCGGCGCACTGCTGATCGGCCTGGCCGAGCAGTTCGGGCTCGCCTACGCACCGACCTACAGCGTCGTGTTCACGTTCGTGATCATGGTTGTCGCACTCGCGTTCAAGCCGCGTGGCCTGATGGGCAAAGCAGCGTGAGCGCGGCGCAGTGGCGCAGGGCGATGAACTCATCGGTGGCTGCCGCGACCGCCGCACGCAGCGCGCGTGGCGGCGTCGTTCAGCCGCCGCCATTGCGGCCGGTCGACACGGCGCCGAGGCAACCGACCGACCCTTGGACCTGGCTCACGACCCGGCT
>JANMWQ010000550.1:0-1795 GCA_031394085.1 Rhizobacter sp.
CACTTGGCGATCACGTTTTTGCGCAGCGCTTTGATTGTCTCACGCGCGATGATGTTGGCCCCGATGGCAGCCTGGATCGCAACGTCGTATTGCTGGCGCGAAATCAGCTCGCGCATCTTCGCGACGACCGCTCGGCTGCGGTAGTTACTCTGACTGCGGTGCACGATGATCGAAAGCGCATCGACCTTGTCGCCGTTGAGCAAAATATCGACCTTCACGACATCGGCGCCGCGGTATTCCTTGAACTCGTAGTCCATCGACGCGTAGCCGCGCGACACGCTTTTCAGCTTGTCGAAGAAGTCGAGCACGATCTCGGCCAGCGGCATTTCGTAGGTCAGCATCACCTGGCGGCCGTGGTAGGCCATGTTGATCTGCATGCCGCGCTTCAGGTTGGCCAGCGTCATCACCGGGCCGACGTAATCCTGCGGCATGTACAGGTGCACGGTGACGATCGGCTCGCGGATCTCGGCGATGCGGCCCAGGTCGGGCATCTTCGAGGGGTTGTCGACCTGGACCACGGTCTTGTCGTTCAGCTCGACCTGGTAGACCACCGACGGCGCGGTCGTGATCAGGTCTTGATCGAACTCGCGCTCCAACCGTTCCTGCACGATCTCCATGTGCAGCAGGCCGAGAAAGCCGCATCGAAAGCCGAAGCCCAGCGCTTGGCTGACCTCGGGCTCGTAACGCAGCGACGAGTCGTTGAGCTTGAGCTTTTCGAGCGCGTCGCGCAGCTGGTCGTATTCGCTCGCTTCGGTTGGGTACAGGCCGGCGAAAACCTGCGGCTGAATCTCCTTGAAGCCGGGCAACGCCTGGGTCGCCACGCCCTTGTTGTTCGGCAGCTTCTTCTCGAGCGTGATCGTGTCGCCGACCTTGGCGGCCTGCAGCTCCTTGATGCCCGCAATGATGAAGCCGACCTCGCCGGCGTTGAGCCGATCGCGCGCGACCGATTTGGGCGTGAACACGCCCAGGCTGTCGGCGTTGTAGACCGCGTCGCTCGCCATCATGCGAATGCGCTCGCCTTTGAGCAGCGTGCCGTCGACCACGCGCACCAGCATCACGACGCCCACGTAATTGTCGAACCACGAGTCGACGATCATCGCGCGCAGCGGCGCTTCGGGGTCGCCGCGCGGCGCGGGCATGCGCGCGATCACGGCCTCGAGGATTTCGTCGATGCCCATGCCGGTCTTGGCGCTGCACGGGATCGCGTTGTCGGCGTCGATGCCGATCACGTCCTCGATCTCGGCCTTCGCGTTCTCGGGGTCGGCGTTCGGCAGGTCCATCTTGTTGAGGACCGGGATCACCTCGACGCCCAAATCGAGCGCGGTGTAGCAGTTGGCGACGGTCTGCGCTTCGACGCCTTGACTCGCGTCGACGACGAGCAGCGCGCCTTCGCAGGCCGACAGCGAGCGGCTTACCTCGTACGAGAAGTCGACGTGGCCGGGCGTGTCGATCAGGTTCAGGTTGTAGACGCGGCCATCGCGCGCCTTGTATTCGAGAGAAGCGGTCTGCGCATTTATGGTGATGCCGCGCTCGCGCTCGATGTCCATCGAGTCGAGCACCTGGGCCTCCATCTCGCGATCGGAGAGGCCGCCGCAACGCTGGATCAAGCGATCCGCGAGCGTGCTCTTGCCATGATCGATGTGGGCAATGATCGAAAAATTTCTGATGTGGTCCATGCTTGCTGCGATGCCTGTGGGTGGGGCTGTGCGTGTGGAATCAGTTGGTCAAGCCAACGACACGCAAGCTCTCAATCGCGAAGCGATGTGAAGGGCCGAAGGCCCGTGCTGCAGATAAA
>JANMWQ010000595.1:0-2182 GCA_031394085.1 Rhizobacter sp.
CCCGGTCGTGTAGTTGTACTCGAAGACCTCGCCGTGGCGGCCCCATTCGATCGCGGTGCGCAGCACGCGCTCGGCCTCGGCGGCGTCGAGCGTTTCGCTGAGCAGGCGCAGGAAAGGTTCTTCGGGCAGCTCGCCCGAATCTTCTTGCTCGAGGCTGTGGCGGATGTGCGCGGCGAGCGGCACGTGCGCGAGCAACTGCTGGCCGAACAGCGCCTGCCGCAGCGCGTGCTCGCCGTCCACGTAGCGCTGGCCGATCGGCGTGATGTGCAGGTCGCCCTGTGCGAGTTGGGCCAGGCCGAGCAGCGACACGGCCTGTGCGAGCGGCAGCAGCTCGTCGTCGGTGAGCTCGGTTTCTTCGGCCAGGCGCGGCAGGTCGGCACGGCCTTTGAAGCTCTCGCCGGCGAGCAGTTCGAGCAGGCCTTCCATGCGGCTGATGTCGGCCTCAGGCAGGCGCTCGCCGAGCTGCAGCGTGACCGGCTCTTCAGCCGCGTGGCCGCGGCTCGCGCGGCCGACCGTCATCAGCGCGTAGACCTCGTCGACCAGCTGCCGCACCTCGGCGCTCTCGGGGTTGCGCGGGCGCGGCAGTTGCACCGCGAGCTGAAAGCGCACGCGGCCCGGGTCGCTCGCGAAGATCAGCACGCGGTCGGCCATCAGCACGGCCTCTTCGATGTTGTGCGAGACGACGAGGATGGCCTTGGTCGGCATCGCCTTGGTCGCCCACAGCTCGAGGATGTCTTCGCGCAGGCGCTCGCCGGTCAGCACGTCGAGCGCAGAGAAAGCTTCATCCATCAGCAGCACTTCGGGCTCGACCACGAGTGCACGCGCGATGCCCACGCGCTGTCGCATGCCACCCGAAAGTTCACGCGGCAGCGCGCCCTCAAAGCCGGTCAACCCGATCAGCTTGATCGCGGCCTCGGCGCGGCGCTCGCGCTCAGTGGGCGCGACGCCGCGCGCCTCCAGCCCGAGTTCGACGTTCGCCTGCACCGTCAGCCACGGGAACAACGCGAACGACTGGAACACCATGCTGACGCCGCGCGCCGGCCCGTACAGCGGTTGCTCGCGCAGGCGCACCTCACCCGTGTCGGCAGGAATCAACCCGGCCATGATGCGCAGCATGGTCGACTTGCCCGAGCCGCTCTGCCCGAGCAGCGAGACGATCTCGCCTTCGGCCAGCCGAAAGTCGACGCCTTCGAGCACCGAGCGCAAGCGGCCGTCGGCCGACTTGAACGACTTGCCGACGTTTTTTAGTTCGATGATGGCGTGGGCCATGGATCGCGTTCCTTCAAGTCGTTCAAAAATGCAGCCGGTCTTCGGCCAGGCGGTAGAGCCGGCGCCAGACGAAGTGGTTCATGCTCATCACGAACACGCTCATCACGCCGATGCCGAGCGCGATGCGCGGGTAGTCGCCGGTGGTCGTCATCTGGCGGATGTAGCTGCCCAGACCCTGCGCTTGCAGTGTGGTGTCGCCCCAGGTCACGTACTCGGCCACGATGCTCGCGTTCCACGACCCGCCGCTGGCGGTGATGGCGCCGGTCACGAAGCTCGGGAACACCGCCGGCAGCAGGTAGCGGCGCCACTTGAGCCAGCCGCTCAGGCCGAGGTTTTGCGCGGCATAGCGCAACTCGGTCGGCACCGCCCCGGCACCGGCGATCACGTTGAACAGGATGTACCACTGCGTGCCCAGCACCATCAACGGCGAGAGCCAGATGCTGGGGTTCAACTGCCAATGCACGATGCCGACGACGGCCAGTGGGAACACCAGGTTGACCGGGAACGCCGCGAGAAATTGCGCCACCGCCTGCAGCCGCCCGGCCCAGACCGGGCGCATGCCGATCCAGATGCCGATCGGTACCCAGACCACCGCAGCAATGGCGATCAGTACCAGCACGCGCGTCATCGTGAAGCAGCCGAGCATGAACACGTGCAGCACTTCGGCCAAGCCGACCTCGGTATGAACGAAGTCGATCAGGCGCCAGACCGCGAGCAGCACGGCGGCGGCGATCAGCGCGTCCCACGCGCGCGACCAGGCGCTGTTCGGTGGCGCGCCGCGCGCCCGGATCGAGGTGCCGTCGTGCTGGCGCTTGAAGATGCGGAACGAGCGCTCCAGCAGCGTGACGCCGTGCAATGCCAGCGCCTGCAGCCGGTCGGTGCGGCGCAGCCAGGTCAGCAGCCACGAGCTCGG
>JANMWQ010000634.1:0-1507 GCA_031394085.1 Rhizobacter sp.
CCGTGCCAGCGTCGCATCCAGCTCCTCGCGAAGCAGCTCTTCAATGAACTGACGCGCCCGAGCCCGTACCTCGGTCTCAATCGGGTCGAACCAGTTGTCGAAAAGTCGGGAAGTTGTCTCTGCTGCTGGCTGCGAAGAATCGGACTTCGTGGTAGTGCTCGTCATGGCGTGGTCTCCAGTCCGACGCTTCAACGCCGGATGATTCGAGGTTTTGATCACCCCGGAGACTACGCCAACCTCAATTCCTACCAACTCCGCGACGGCACCGCGCCGTCAGGCGCAGACCGCAGATGCGCAATTGCGCATCGGGGAATCTCGAGATTCCGGGTTCGCGCTTCGCGCGCCCCGGAATGACGGTGGAGGGTTGCGAAGCCCTACGCCCCCAACACATCCTTCTGCATCTTGCCGCCGTAGAAATGGAAGAACGGCACCGGCGCGTCGTGGTGCAGGGGGCCAGCGGCAAGGCGCTTATCGAGTTCGTTGAGGACGTTCCTGGTCATCGGATGCAGGTCGGCCAGCGGCTTGGAGCCGATCTCGACCCAAACCAGTTCAACCAGTTCGGCATCGGCATGAATCACGCCTTCGACGCGATGGGTAATCGCCGACGCCTCCGCGGTGAAGAAGCGGGTGTCGAAGCGGCGAACGCGGCCGGGCGGGGTGATCGCGCGCGCGATCAGAAACAGGCTCGATGGATCGGGCAGCAGGCTCGCTTCGGTGAACGGCGCCCAGGCCCCCTCAAGCTTTACGGGTTTGTCGACCTTGCGGCCGAGGCAGAGGCCGGTTTCCTCGCAGGCTTCGCGGATCGCGGCGACCGCGAGCGCGCGGGCCCGGGAAGCGATGATCTTCGGGCTGCCCTTGAGCAGGTTGGCTTCAAGCTCGGAGGTGATGGGGGCGGCGACCGGAACGCGATTGTCCGACTTGTCGACGCGACCGCCGGGAAACACGAACTTGCCCGGCATGAACACCACATTGTCGTGGCGCTTGCCGACCAGCACCTTGGGCTTGTCGCTGGAGCGATCGATCAGGATCAGCGTCGCCGCATCCTTGGGCCGGAAATAGGGATGGTGATCGGCTTCTTTTTCTTCCTTGGGCGCGGTCGCTGCTTCGGTCATTCCATCCCCAATTTTTCGAGCTCTTGTTGTTTTTGATTTAGCTAGACCGGCGGGATCTCGCTAGCGGGATTCTCGTCAAAGCCGTGCATGCGCAGGGCCCATTGCAGGCCGACCACGGCGCCCTTGACCGGTTGCAGCAACGCCAGCGATGCAATCAGAGTGACCGGCAGATAGACCGAGAGCTGCAGCAACACCGGCGGCGCGTAGTCGGTCTCGATCCAGAGAATCATCGGTACGATGATGTGGCCGACGATGATGATGACGAGATAGGCCGGCAGATCGTCGGCGCGGTGCGGCGTGAAATCGAGCCCGCAAGCCGAGCAGTTGTCGTCGACCTTGAGGAAGGCGCGAAACAGCTTGCCTTCGCCACATCGCGGGCAGCGGCAGCGAAAGCC
>JANMWQ010000655.1:0-2710 GCA_031394085.1 Rhizobacter sp.
CGAGCACCAGACACGGCCCCGGCCCGATGCGCCGGCTGATGCGGTTGCCCAACACGCTCGCGACGATCGTGCCCACGCCCATGCCCATGTAGCACAAGCCGACGGCCTGTTCTGACAGCCCCAGCGTGCGCGTCGCGAACAAGATCTGCACGACGATCGCCGCGTTGTGGCACATCTGCCAGGCGCCGACCGCAGCGGCCAGCGCGACCAGCAGCCGATGCCGCGCGACGAAGCGCACGCCGGCGCGCAGATCGCGCATGAAGTGCGCGTCGGCACGCGGCCGCAGGTCCTCGAAGATCACGATGCCGCGCAGGATCGCCGCCGAGGCGATCAACATCGTGGCGTCGACCAGCAACGCTAGCGGCGCGCCGACGAGCTTGATCAACCCACCTGCCAGCCCCGGACCGGCGACCTCGGCACCCGACATCGCGAGCGCGTTCTTCGCATGCGCCTCGACCAGCCGCTCGCGCGCGACGACCTGCGTCAACACGATCTGCGCGGCCGCGCCGGCGACCGTCGAGATCGTGCCGAGCAAGAAGCCGCAGGCGTACAGCCAGCCCATCGAGAGCCAGCCCATCCACCACGCGAGCGGCACGCTCGCGACGATGAATGCGAGCAGCGTTTCACCGGCGATGTAGATCGGCAGCTTGCGCACCCGGTCGAGCCACACGCCGACCGGCAGCGAGAACAGCACGAAGGGCGCGATCTCCGTCGCGGTCAGCAGGCCCATTTGGGTCGGGCTCGCGTGCAGCAACACCGCGGCGGTCAGCGGCAGCGCCAGCATCGTGACCTGGCCACCGAACGAGCTGATCAGGATCGAGGTCCAGAGCCGCCGGTAGGTCGCGTTGCGCAGCAAGTCGTCTTCTGGCAGGCGAAAGCGACCTCGCCATGCGTGCCACAAATTCATCACGACCTGTCTCATGGTCCTCACCTCTTTCTTCTTCTCTCGCGCGGGCATCGGGTGGATGCCCTGATGGGTCGGTGGACCCGGTGCAGCGAAAGGAAGGCGTCGTGTATCCGATTCTTCCGCTGACTTCTCAGCGAAAGCTCCTGGGTCAGAAGCGGATGCCGAGGGAACTAGTGCGCCGCGCCGAACTGCTCGAGCAGCCCGAGCGCGCTGGCGAGGGTGATCGCCGGTCGGTTCGAGTCGACGACGACGAGGCCCGGCGCGATGCCGGAGTCGAGCCCGCCACGGCCAACGCGAAGCGCACCGCGCGGGGCGGTGTGCTGAGCGTGTCGGAGCGGTTGGTTCATCTCGTGTGCGATCGAAAAACGTTGTGCCGAGATCGTAGCAGCGAGCACCGCGCCAAAGCAATACCGCGGCGTTGTGCCGGCTCCACTCGGCTGTGGGTTTCCGCGTGCCGGCCGACGATACCCGCGGACGCGCCGCGCGCGCCCTGCGTGCGTGCCGCTTGCAGCGCCGAGGCTCGCTGCCGCACGATGCCGCGACCCCTCCACTTTCCGCACACACCATGCCTTCACCGACCCACTCCGCGCCGTCGACCGCTACGCGCCACGCGAACGCGTGGCTGCTCGGCATCGCCACGCTGCTCGCGCTGGCCCTCGGCCTGCACGGCCCGATCCCGCAATGGGCCAGCTACCACGCGTTCGCCGACGCGCGCGCCTGGCTCGGCATTCCGAACGCCGAGAACGTGCTGAGCAACCTGCCGTTCGCGTGGGTCGGGGCCTGGGCGTGGCGCGCTCAAGCGCGGTGCGCGAACGCATGCCCTCTGGTCTGGCGCAGCTTCGCGCTCGCGCTGGTCTGCACCGCGGTCGGGTCGGCGCTGTACCACTGGGCGCCTGCCAACGGCGCGCTGGTCTTCGACCGGTTGCCGATCGCCTGGGCCGGCGCGCTGCTGACCTGCGCATTGCTCGCGGAGCGCGTCGATGCGCGCTGGAGCAGCACCCCGAGCTTGTCGGTCGCGGTGCTGGCGGCCACGGCGGCGGTCGCGCTGTGGTGGCTCGGCGAACGTCACGGCGCGGGCGATCTGCGCCCTTACCTGTTCGTGCAGTTCCTGCCAATGCTGCTCGTGCCGGTCGCGTTGCTGTTGAAGTTGCCGGCGCAGGGTCGTCACGCGCTGCGCGACGGCGATTGGTGGGCGGTGCTCGGCCTCTATGCCACGGCCAAGCTGATGGAGCTTGCCGATCACACCGTGCTCGACGCGCTCGGCTTCACCAGCGGCCACACGCTCAAGCACCTGCTCGCAGCCGGCGCAGCCCTGTGGCTGCTGCGGGCCGCGGCACGCGCTCAGCTCCGGTAGTCGGCGTTGATCTTGACGTAGTCGTAGCTCAGATCACAGGTCCACACGGTCGTCGAGGCGGTGCCGCGGTGCAGGTCGACCCGCACCGTGATCTCGCTCTGTCTCATCACGCGGGCGCCGTCCTCCTCGCGGTAGCTCGCGAGCCGCCCGCCGTCTTTGACGACCGCCACGTCGTCGAGGAACAGGTCGATCTTGGTCTGGTCGAGATCATCGATGCCGGCGTAGCCGACCGCCGCGAGGATGCGCCCCAAGTTCGGGTCGCGGGCAAAGAACGCGGTCTTGACGAGTGGCGAGTGCGCGATCGCATACGCCGCCTGGCGGCATTCGTCTTCGGTGGTGCCGCCGTCGATCTGCACGGTGATGAACTTGGTCGCGCCCTCGCCGTCGCGCACGATCGCCTGCGCGAGTTGGCGCGAGACCGCGACGACGGCATCGCGCAGCGCCTTGCC
>JANMWQ010000675.1:0-2264 GCA_031394085.1 Rhizobacter sp.
GTTGCCGGCACGCGCGAGGTAGGCGCCGCGTTCGATCAGCGCCGGCGTCGAGGGCACCGATGCACCGGTGATCGGGTCTTCGCCGCGCTCGTTCAACCAGCGCACGCCCGCGGTGCCGAGCAAGCCGAGCCCGAGCAACACCAGCGTGATGCGGATCAGCGCGCGCTTCACGGTGTGCGCCCGGTCGCTGCCATGCCGCCGCAGGGCAGCGGCAATGCGTCGGGCAAGGCCGCAGCCGGCTTCGCGCCCGCGGGCACCGGCTGCGCCGCGAGCCACTGCGACAAGGCGCTGATGTCGCCCGGCGCGAGGGCCTGGGCCACCTGCGCCATGCAGTCGGGCGGGTTCGCGTGGCGGCTGCCGGTGCGCCACGCGCCAAGTTGCGCGTTGAGGTAGTCGCGCGGCATGCCGACGATCGCGGGAATCGCCGGGGCCACGCCCATCAGCGCTGTGCCATGGCACTGCACGCAGGCCGGGATCTTGCGCGCCGCGTCACCGCGCAGCACCAGCGCCTCGCCCCGCGCCCGCATGTCGACGCTGGTGGTCGCCGGCTGCGGCGGCGGGTAAGGCACATCGAGGCCGGCGAAGTGCGCGGCGATCTCGCGCAGGTAGTCGTCGGTCAGTGGCGCGAGCAGGTTCGTCATGAGCGCGTAGTGGCGCCGCCCATCGCGAAAGCTCACGAGCTGGTTGTAGAGGTAGCCGGCCGGCTTGCCGGCGATGCGCGGGTAGTAGCCGTCGCTCGCGGCCCGGCCTTGCGGGCCGTGGCAACCGGTGCAGGCCTGCATGCGCTGGGCCATCGTGTCTTCGACCTTCGGGGCGGCGTGTGCGAGCGTCGCGGTGAGCAAGGTCAGGCTCGCGCTGAGGGCATGAAGGAATCTGGCAAAGGGAATCGACATGGAGGGTTGTACCAAACCCGCGCCAGACACCGGCGTCAGAGGTCGACGGCCGGCGCCTTCGCCGCGGCCGGTTCGTCGTGCAATTGCAGGTCGGGCAGGCGCCTGACGAACCAGAGCGACAGCATCGACACCACCGCGGCGAGCCGCATCACTTGCGCAAACGCTGCGTCGCTGCCCAACGCGTGCCCGCCGCGCGAGGCATCGAGCAGCCGCCCGAGGCCCTCGCCGTCGAGCGAGGTCACGCCGGCCGGCAAGTGCCCGCGCAGCTGCAACAGCACGACCGAGCTCAACACCGCGATGCCGATCGCGCCGCCCAGCAGCCGAAAAAACGAGGTCAGCGCGGTGACCGTGCCGATCTGTTCGCGCGCCACCGACTGCTGGACCGTGATCAGCGTGGTCGGCATTTGCAGCCCCATGCCGACGCCGAGCACGATCAGCGCGAGTGCGGCGACCGCGCCGGTCGGGCCACTGAACCCCATCGTCAGCAGCGCGATCGGCACCAGCGCCACGCCGAGACGCTGCATCGGCAGCACGCGGCCGGTGCGGCTCAGCCAGCGCCCGCTCGCGAACGCAGCGGCGGGGATCGCGAGCGTCAATGGCAGCAGGCGGAGCGCGGCATCGGCGGCGCTGAAGCCCGCACTCAATTGAAGCCGCAGCGGCACCAGCACCGACATCGCGATGAAGTTGAAAAAACAGATGAACAACAGCGCGCAGCACGCGACCACGGTGCGGTTCTTGAACAACGCCATCGGCACGATCGCGTTCGGGTGCCGGCGTTGCTGCAGCACGAACACGACCCCCAGCGCCGCGGCGATGGCCCAGCCGATCAGGTTCCACGAGTCGCTCCAGACCGTGCCCTGGCCGACGCGTGTGATCGGGATCAGCAGCGCGGTCAGACCGCTGAGCAACAGCAGCGCGCCGACGCCGTCGATGCGTGTGCCGCCACGCCCGGTGGGCACATTCACCGGCAGGGCCTTCAGCGAGCTGTGCACCAGCGCGAGCGCGAGCAGGCCGACCGGCAGGTTGATCCAGAAGATCCAGGGCCACGACAGGTACTCGGTCAGCACCCCGCCGACCACCGGCCCGAGCATGCTCGCGACGGCCCAGACGATGCTGATGTAGCTCTGGTAGCGGCCCCGGTCGCGCAGCGGCACGATGTCGGCGACGACCGACTGCGCGGTCGCGATCAGCCCGCCGCCGCCGATGCCCTGCAGCACGCGCGCGAGCACGAGTTGCGGCAAGGTTTGCGCGAGCGCACAGGCCACCGACGCGAGCAGGAAGATCAGGATCGCGATCGTCATCACGCGGCGCCGGCCGAACAGATCGCTCAGGCGCCCGTAGAGCGGCGTGACCACGGTCGAAGCGATCAGG
>JANMWQ010000710.1:0-3765 GCA_031394085.1 Rhizobacter sp.
CCGGACTCGACGCCCTTGCCCTTGGCCGAGGTGAAGCTCAGGTTGGTGTAGGCCGAGAAGCGATCGTCCTTGTACGAGCCCGAGAACTCGACGCCGAAGATCTTGCCTTGCTCATAGTTGAAGGCCGAGTAGATCAGCGCGTTACCGAACTGGCCTTCGTCCTGCAGGTGCTTCACGTCGCGGTAGTAGGCGTCGGCGCCGAGCGTGATCTGCGGCGTGAGCTGGTGGCTGATGCCGAGGTCGAAATAGTTCGAGCGCTCGGAGCGCACGGCGGTGTTCGCATCCGACGGCAGCGCGTTGGTCGTGCCGAGGAATTTCGCGACCGAGGTGGTGTCGATTTTTTCGGTCGGCGGCGGCGTGAAGTAGCGTGCGTAGCCGGCGTGCACGCGGGTGTCGGCACCGAGCTGGTAGACGGCGCCGAGGCGCGGGCTCCACTGCGATTCGGCCACCACCGTGTCGACCTTGTCGTAGCGCACGCCGTAGTTGACCGTGAGCGCTTTCGTCGGCTGCCATTCGTCTTGCAGGTAGGCGCCGAACAGGTGGCCCTTGATGCGGCTGTCGTCTGCGATCGTCAGTGGCACATCGCTGCTCTGGTTGCCATCGGCATCGGCCGGAAACACGGTCGACGCGTTCGCGACCGTGCCGCGCTCGCGCTGCGCAAAAAGGCCGGCGCGCAGCGTGTGCTGCGCGTTTAGCACGCGGCTCGCGTCGAACTGCAGGCCGCTCGCGACATTGCGCCGGAGCACGTCGGCGGCCACGCCGTTGTAGGTGAGGTCGCCGACCGGGTCGGGCTGGTAGTGCACGCTGCTCGTGCGGTTGAACAGCGAGACCTGGTAGTCGGTGCCGTCACCGAAGCTCGACTGAAAACTCAGCACCTGGAAGTTGTTGCGCTCGCGCTGGTTCGCGTCGAGCGCGATCGAATCCGGCGGTGTGGCGCCGGCCAGCGTGAAGGCCGGCGATTCACCCGGCACGTTCGGGATCTGGAAGCGGCTTTGCGCGGTGCCCAGCATCAGGCTCACGCGGCTGTTGTCGCCGAGCAGGTAGCTCAGGTAAGCGAAGCCTTTGGTCTGGCGCGTGTCGTCGTGCACCGCGCGCTTGTCCGGGGTCGGGTTCTCGATGCCGATGTCGTTTTGCAGGTACGAGCCGGTCACGAAATACTGCAGGTCGCCAGCCGTGCCGCCGATGTTCAGGCTGGTCTCGCGGTGCCCGCGGCTGCCGAGCACGAAGTCGACGCTGCCGGCGTTGTCGAGGTCGGCGCCCTTGGTTCGGATGTCGACGACGCCCGCGGTGCGGTAGCCGTATTGCGCCGGCAGCGCGCCGGTGAGCACGTTGACCTGGTCGGCGAAGCGCGTGTCGAGTGCCTGCCCGAAACCGCTGATCGATTCGGGGATGACGACGCCGTTGATCCGGTATTGCAGGTTCGCGTGGTCACCGCGCACGTGCAGTTGGCCGTAAGAGTCGCCGACGACGCCGGGTGCACGCAGCAGCACCTGGTTCAGTGGCGTGGCGTCACCGAGCGGCAGCTTCGCGATGTCGCTCTTGTCGAAGCGGTAGATCGTGCTGCCGGTCTCGGGCGAGAGCGAACTGCGCGCGTCGTCGAGGCGCTGGCGCGTGCCTTTGACTTCGACGCGGTCGAGCTGGGTGGTTGCAGACTTCGCCGCGGGTGCACTGGTGGGCGCACTGGCGGCAGCGCTCGGCGCGGCGGGCGCGGCTTGCGCCACGGATGGATCGGCTGCGCGCGCGGGCACGCCGACGATGGCGAGCGCGGCGGCGCTGGCCAGGGTGGTCAACTTGAACATGGGGAATCCTGATCTGAAAGCGGGAAGGGCGGGCGCGTGCACTCGGCACGCGTTCGCGCGAACGGGCTCAGACCGGGGTCGGTGGCGCTCTCGAATGGAAAGCCAGCCGCAGCGCGGCCGATGGGGCCACCGGCGCGGCTGCTGCGAGCAGTGCGTGCTGCGTGGCGAGGGCCGGCAACTCGGCGCTGTGGCTCGTGGCGCCGGCGCCGAGCGCGCTCAGCGTCAGGCACTCGTCGCAATGGTCGGCCGCTGGCGCGCCCTTGCCCGCCTTCGCATGCGTCGCGTCGATCGCATGCGAGAGCCAATGCAGCGGGGCCGTCTGCTGCGCGAACAGGAACGCCAGCGCGAGGACGACCCGCACGACGACACTGCCCACCATGCCGCGGGCGGGCATGGTTTTCGGCGGCGTCGTGGGCGGGCGCATGGCGCGGAGTCTACGGGGTCCAGTCGCCACGTCAGTGGTCGGTCGATGTGGCGGCCGACATCGTTTGACTCAGGTCAGACCGCACCGCGCTCACTCGACCTTCCCTTCAGTCGTTTCGTCAGCCACAAGCAAGGAAAGGATGTCCTGCGCGAATTGCGCCGTCCGACTCTGCTCTTCAGCCGCCTCGCTCAGACTTTCAGCCGTGCCGTTCACTATGCTGAGGCCTGCCCACTTGGCAACCTGTTGCGATGTCGCGCCGACGTATGCCATCTTCCAGCTGCCAAAGATCCCAGCCGGAACTTCGCTCTCTCTCAAAATGATGACGCCTCCATGGCGTACGTCTCGCCGTATCTTGGCCATCAGATCCTGTACTCGAACCTTGTCACCTTCGAGGATCTGAAGAAATATTCCTTCTGCGTAGACGAGTGCACCGGTGATGCCTTTAGCAGCGTTGCTACGTCTGGCATGGGCAAGGAGTTCCTCCAGGTCGCCGGTCTGCATCGGAGTCGCCGCTTCTGAGGAATAGACGATTTGATATGTCACGAGTTCATCCTAGCGGATTGCATTTGGCAGCCTCGATCGACGTGTGGAAACCGGGAGGTCGCTCGGCTCGCAAAAGTGCAGGCGGATACGAGAACGGACATTTTGTGGTCTCTTGACCTTTGACTTGAGCGGCTGCGAAGCCGTCTGTAGGCACGTCAACGAGTTCGCCGACACTGTGCTGAGCGGCGTCACTCGCCCTTGCCGAGCCGCAACAGATCGGCCGCACCGCCCGACGCGAGCAGACCGGTTGCGGCGTAGATACCGAGCTTCTCGCGCGTGTCGGCGATGTCGAGGTTGCGCATCGTCAACTGGCCGATGCGGTCTTGCGGCGAGAACGCGCCTTCGACTTTCTCCATGCTCAGCCGCTCGGGCTTGTACGTGAGGTTGGCCGATTCGGTGTTGAGCAGCGAGTAGTCGTTGCCGCGCCGCAGTTCGAGCGTGACCGTGCCGGTGACCGCGCTCGCGACCCAGCGCTGTGCCGTCTCGCGCAGCATGATGGCCTGGGGGTCGAACCAGCGGCCCTGGTAGAGCAGTCGGCCGAGCTTGAGGCCGTTCATGCGGTACTGCTCGATCGTGTCCTCGTTGTGGATGCCGGTCACGAGCCGCTCGTAGGCGATGAACAACAGCGCGAGGCCCGGCGCCTCGTAGATGCCGCGGCTCTTGGCCTCGATGATGCGGTTCTCGATCTGATCGCTCATGCCCAGCCCGTGGCGGCCGCCGATGCGGTTGGCTTCGAGCATCAGCTCGACCGGGCTCGCGAATGTCATGCTGTTGAGCGCGACCGGCACGCCTTCTTCGAAGCGCACGCTGACCTCTTCGCGCTTGACCTCCACCTCGTCGCGCCAGAACGCCACGCCCATGATCGGGGTGACGATCTTCATGCCGCTGCTCAAGTGCTCGAGGTCTTTGGCCTCGTGCGTGGCGCCGAGCATGTTCGAGTCGGTCGAGTACGCTTTCTCGGCCGACATCTTGTACTTGAACCCGGCCGCGCTCATGAAC
>JANMWQ010000766.1:0-2710 GCA_031394085.1 Rhizobacter sp.
GGCGCTGTTGACGGATTTGAGAACTGCGTTCATTTCGGGCTCCAGATTGAATGAGGAACCCGCACGTAGCGCGCGTTGGGAAAGTCAAAACTCACCCACGAGGTCGAATCGTGCGGGTGAGCGCAGTTGCTGCGGATGAAAATTCGTTCCGCATTCCGAGCCTGGGGACGCAGCTTCGATTCAAAACCTTGAATCAGCGGCGAGCCTTGCAACGCTCCTCGGAAGTTCGGCGGATTGTAGACGGCCCGTCGAAGGGCTGCAAAAGCCTGTGCAAGACTGCGGGCATGGCCGTGATTTCTCCCGCGACACCTGCCCGACCCTGGTGCGAGTTGCCCGAGGCCGATGCGCAGCGCGTGGTCGGCGTGCTGACCGACATCGACGACACGCTGACCACCTTTGGTGTGATCACGCCCGATGCATGGGGCGCGCTGGCCGCGCTCAAGGCCGCCGGCTTTCACGTCATCGCGATCACCGGTCGGCCGATGGGCTGGTGCGCGCCGTTCGCGCAAGCGCTCGACCAAGGCGGCTGGCCCGTCGACGCGATCGTGGCCGAGAACGGCGCCGTGGCGTTGTTTCGCGAGGGCGATGCACTCACGACCGAATACGCGCAAGGCGCGCCGACCCGCGCCCGCAACGCGCAGCGCCTGCGCGAAGTCGCCGCGCGCGTGCTGCGCGAGGTGCCGGGCGCGGCGCTCGCGCAAGACAGCGCCGGCCGCGTCACCGACATCGCGATCGACCACAGCGAGTTCGCGCACCTGCCACGAGCGCAGATCGACGCGGTGCTGGCCGTGATGCGCGACGAAGGGATGCACGCGACCGTCAGCTCGATCCACATCAACGGCTGGTTCGGCGCGCACACCAAGCTCAGCGGCGCACGCTGGATCGTGCGCCGGCTGCTGGCGCGCGACCTCGATGCGGAGCGCGAGCGCTGGCTCTACGTCGGCGACTCGACCAACGACCAGCTGATGTTCGGGCACTTCGCGCTCAGCGTCGGTGTCGCGAACCTGATGGCATTCGCCGATGTGCTGACGACCTGGCCGCGGTACCTCACGCAGGGCGCGCGCGGCGCCGGCTTCGCCGAGGTCGCGGCGCGCCTGCTGGCCGGGCGCTGAACCGACATTTCGACACGGCACGAAACATCGCGCCGGGTCGGCGTGCCAGACTGAATCCCATGCCGCACCGTTTCCCGCACCCGCACCCGCCGATGACCCCCGACCGAGAACTGCACACCCTCGTCGTGGCCGCCGCGCTCGCGTTGGCCGCCGCTGTGTCGCTCGGCCTGGCGCGCTTCTCGTATGCGCTGCTGCTGCCGCCGATGCGCGCCGACCTCGGCTGGAGCTACACGACCGCCGGTGCGATGAACACCGTCAACGCTGCCGGCTACCTGGTTGGCGCGCTGCTGGCGCCGGGCTGGCTGCGGCGCTTCGGCGCGCGCAACACGCTGCTGGCCGGGGGTTTCGGCTCGGCCTTGCTGCTGGCCGCGCACGGCGCGGTCACCAGCGATGCGGCGCTGTACCTGTTGCGCGGACTCACCGGCATCGCCAGCGCCGCGACTTTCGTCGCCGGCGGGCTGCTCGCCGCGCGGCTCAGCGGGCGCGCGCCGACCGACGCAGACCACCCCGCGCCCTCGGCCGGCCTCGTGCTCGGCATTTACTACGGCGGCGCGGGCATCGGCATCGTGATCTCGGCGCTGCTGGTGCCGCCGCTGAGCGCGCTGCCCGGCGCGCACCCGTGGCAGTGGGCCTGGCTCGCGCTCGGCAGCGCGGCGCTGATCGCCACCGCGACAACCGCTGCCGCGACGCGCGGGCTGGAGCCGGCGTACGCGGCTGCGTCGGCAGCCGAGCGCTTCGTTTGGCGGCACTTCGCCTTCGGGCTGGCGTCGTATTTCATGTTCGGGCTCGGCTACATCGGCTACATGACGTTCGTCGTCACCTTGCTGCGCGAGCAGCAGCTCGGCAGCGTCGCGATCACGGTGTTCTTCGCGCTGCTAGGAGCCGCGGTGGTCGGGTCGTCGTTCGTCTGGGCCGGCGTGCTGCAGCGCCAGCGCGGTGGCGGGGCGCTGAGCTTGCTCAACGCGCTGCTGGCAGTCGCGACCGTGCTGCCGGTGCTCAGCGCGCACCCGGTCGCGGTGTTCGCCTCCGGCATCCTGTTCGGCGGCGTGTTTTTGTCGGTCGTCGCATCGACGACCGCGCTGGTGCGCCACAACCTGCCGGCCGGCGCGTGGCCGGCCGGCATCGCCGCGTTCACGACCCTTTTCGCAGCCGGCCAGATCGTCGGGCCGACGCTGGTCGGCTGGGTCGCCGACGGCACCGGCGGCTTGCGCGGCGGGCTGGCCGTGTCGGCCGGCGTGTTGCTGCTCGGCGCGCTGATCGCGTGGCGACAGCGACCGCTCGACCCGCCCGGCGCCGCGTGAGTCAGCTCGCCAGCCCGAGAAAATCGCGCAGCCGTTCGACCTCGTCGCTCAGGCCGCTTTTGAACGCCGCTTCGCGTGGCGCCTTGCCAGCGACGTAGCCGAAGCTCACGGCGAGCGCACCGCCGGCCACGCTCGCGTTCGCCCAGCCGATCACGCGGTCGTGCCACAGCAGCGGCAGCGCGTAGTAGCCGAGCTTGCGTTGGGGCGCCGGCGTGTAGGCCTCGAAGCGGTAGGCCCAGCCCCAGAAGTGCTCGAAACGGCGCCGGTCCCAGACGACCGGGTCGAACGGCGTCAGCA
>JANMWQ010000800.1:0-2047 GCA_031394085.1 Rhizobacter sp.
TGCTCGGCGCAGCCGGGCGTGCGGTGCCGGCGCTCGCCGCGAAGGCGGAGCTCGCGCGCATCGGCCGCTACTACGCGACTGAATCGATGCTGGTGCGCGACCCCGTGACCGGCCGCTACGACGCCGCCGCCACGCCGTCGAACGGCACCGAGACGCTGTTCGACTTCTACGCCGGCCTCGTCAGCGGCGCGGTCGCGCCGGAGCGCGGCGACCACGCGGTGTTCTGAACGTCAGGGTGAGTCGGGCTGATCGCGCTCGTCGGCCCCAAGCGGTGCCGGCGCTTTCATGTCGGCATCGAAGCCCAGCAGCACGCTCGCCAGTTCGAGCGTGCGCCACAGGTCGGGGGGCATGTCGAGGATCGCCTGGGGCGTGCGCGCCGCTGCGATCCACGCGCCGATCTGCCCGTGCTGCTCGGGTGTCAAAAGATGGCGTTCGAGCATGTCGTCGAGTGTCTGCATCGGTGGCTCGCGGGTGGCACGAGGCCATCGTATGTCAAGCCTGCGGCGCGCCTGCCTGGCGGGCCGGATCGGCCTTGGCGAAAGCGTCGAGTTGTTCGCAGGCGGCCATGATGCGCAGCACCGTCGGGATGCCGGCGACGTCGATCTTGAAGATGCGCATCACGACGATGATGCTGGCGAGGCAGATGTCGGCGATGGTCGGCGTGTCGCCGTGGCAAAAGGTGCCGGTTTGCGGCTCGCTCGCGAGGCGCTGTTCGAGCGCCTGCAGGCCTGTGGTGAACCAGTGAATCTGCCAGGCGCGCCAGGCAGCGTCGTCGAACTTTCCGGTGGTCGTCAGGTACTTCTTGACGCGCGGCGTGATCAGCGGGTGGGTGTCGGCCGCCAGCATGAGGGAGAGCGATCGCACGCGGGCACGGCCGTGCGTGTCGGCCGGCAGCAATGCGGGGGCAGGGTAGGTCTCGTCGAGGAACTCGAGGATCGCGAGCGACTGCGTGAGTGCGGTCGGCGCGGTGTGCGACTGCCCGGGCGCGCGGTCGATCAGTGCGGGGATCGCGCCCATCGGGTTGATTTTCAGGAAGGCCTCGCCGCGCTGCTCGCCGGCGTCGAGGTCGACGTTGTGTTCCTGCGGCTGTACGCCCTTGAGGTTGAATGCCACGCG
Organism: Rhizobacter sp.; assembly: GCA_031394085.1. Taxonomy (GTDB): domain Bacteria; phylum Pseudomonadota; class Gammaproteobacteria; order Burkholderiales; family Burkholderiaceae_C; genus LMDS01. The sequence goes on from JANMWQ010000800.1 coordinate 1,117, forward strand.
CACGCGATACGTCGCCGAGGTGCGCCAGAAAGAGAAGAGCTCGAAGCGTGCAGTGTCGGTCATGGGAGGCTCCAGTGAATAGCCGAACAGGTCGGCGCCACTGTAGTGCATGTCGACGAAGCCCGCGGGTAAGAACTGATTTGCACGCGAATGATTCGCGCGCAAATTGAAGTTCTCCCCGACTTCACGAATCCCGCCGTGCCCGCCTACGAACACCTGCTGCTCGAAAACCAGCTCTGCTTCGCGCTTTACGCGGCCGCGAATGCGGTCACGCGTGCGTACCGCGGGCCACTCGGCAAGTTGGGGCTGACCTACCCGCAGTACCTCGCGATGGTGGTGCTTTGGCAAGACGGCACACACACGGTCAGCGGCTTGGCCGACGCGCTGCAGCTCGATTCGAGCACGCTGACCCCGCTGCTGAAGCGCCTCGAGGCCGCGGGCTGGGTCAGCCGCCTGCGCGACGCGGCCGACGAGCGTGTCGTGCGCGTCGAGTTGACGCCTGCCGGCAAGGCGCTGCGCCGGCCGGTGTCGGCGATCCAGAAAGGCGTGGCCTGCCGCACGCAACTGGCGCAGCGCGAGTTCGTCGCGCTGCGCAGCCAACTGCAGACGCTCGCCGGCACCCTGGCCGGCGCCGAAGTTCCCCAGCCGGTGTAGGCGCCCGCGCGGCCCGCACCATTTCCGTCGATGCGGCTGTGCCGCGAAAACACCGAAGGAGACAGCGATGAACCCAGCCCTGAAAACCGCCGCCGACACCGTGCTCGGCTACACCACCGGACGCGCCGGCGGCGCGCCCGGTGTGGTCGCGATGGCGACCAACCGCGAGGGCAATGTCTACGAGGGCTGCGCCGGCGTGCGCGAGCTCGGCAAGCCGCAGCCGATGACGCCCGATTCGGTGATGGCGATCTTCTCGACCACCAAGGCGATCACCGGC
>JANMWQ010000811.1:0-5057 GCA_031394085.1 Rhizobacter sp.
CGCAGCCCCGTGGGCGGGCGCGGCTTTCCCAACGGCGGCGGCGGTGGCTTCGGCGCCGGCGGCAGCGGCCCTGCGCCGGGCCCTACGCGCGGCGCCAGCGGGCAGGGCGGCGGGCCCAAGCAACCCGACCCGCTGCAGACCTCGCTCGGCGTGTTCGGTGCCGATGCCTTCCATCGCAAGAACCGCGGAGGCGGGGGCGGTGGTGGTGGCGGAGGCCAGGGCAGCGGCGGACGCGGCGGCAGCCGCAGTGGCGGCGGCTACGGCGGCGGTAACAGTGGTGGTGGTTTCGGCGGGGGCGGGGGGGGTGGCGGCGGCGGTCGACGCGGTGGGCGCTGAAGTGCTCGGCTGACGGTCCACGTCATCGCCCGACAGTGCCCGCAAGCTACAATTCAAGGCTTTGCCAAGCCGTTGATTTCAGGAGATAAAAACATGGCCACCGAACGCACTCTGTCGATCATCAAACCCGACGCCGTTGCCAAAAACGTGATCGGTCAGATCTACGCCCGCTTCGAAGGCGCCGGCCTCAGGGTCATCGCCGCGAAGATGGTGCACCTGTCGCGTGGGGAGGCTGAAGCGTTCTACGCCGTGCACAAGGCCCGCCCGTTCTTCAACGACCTGGTCGGGTTCATGATCTCGGGCCCGGTGATGATCCAGGCGCTCGAAGGCGAAGGCGCCATCCTGAAGAATCGTGACCTGATGGGCGCGACCGATCCGAAGAAGGCCGAGAAAGGCACGATTCGCGCCGACTTCGCCGACAGCATCGACGCGAACGCGGTGCACGGCTCCGATGCCGCCGAGACGGCCGCCGTCGAAATCGCCTTCTTCTTCGCCGGCTTGAACGTCTACAGCCGCTGAAGACTCGACAGGACCAGTCGTGAACATCGTGGAGCCGGGCCGAGCGCCGGGCCGCTCCCAAGCCGGCCCGGACCCCCTCGGGGGGTCGACCAACGGTTTCGTCGGTCGAGGGGCTCCACCGACCAACCTGCTCGAATTCGACCGCGACGCGCTGGCTGCATTTTGCGAGCAGCTCGGCGAGAAGCGCTTTCGGGCGACCCAGCTGTTTCGATGGATCCACCAGAAGGGCGCGGCCGATTTCGGTCAGATGTCCGACCTGGCGAAGTCACTGCGCGACAAGCTCGCCGGCCGCGCGGTACTCGCCGCGATGCCGGTGCTCAGCGAGCAGGCGTCGACCGACGGCACGATCAAGTGGCTGTTCGATGCGGGTGCGGGCAACGCGATCGAAACGGTCTTCATCCCGGAAGAGGGCCGCGGCACGTTGTGCATCTCGTCGCAGGCGGGCTGCGCTGTCGGGTGCCGCTTTTGCTCGACGGGTCACCAGGGCTTCAGCCGAAACCTGACGACTGGCGAAATCACCGGCCAACTCTGGTTCGCCGAACACCACCTGCGCAAGCGACTGCAGAACCTGCCCGAAGGCCAGCGCGAAGGTTCAGGCGGTGACAAGCGTGTCATCACCAACGTCGTGATGATGGGCATGGGCGAGCCGCTTCAAAACTACGCGGCGCTGGTGCCGGCGTTGCGCATGATGCTCGACGAGCACGGCTACGGCCTCTCGCGCCGGCGCGTGACGGTCTCGACGTCTGGCGTCGTGCCGATGATCGAGCGGTTGCGCGACGATTGCCCGGTCGCGCTCGCAGTCTCGCTCCACGCGCCCAACGATGCGCTGCGCGATGACCTGGTGCCGCTGAACCGCAAGTACCCGCTGCATGAGCTGCTCGCGGCTTGCCGCGGTTACTTGGCGAAGGCACCGCGCGACTTCATCACGTTCGAGTACTGCATGCTCGACGGTGTCAACGACACCGATGCGCACGCGCGTGAATTGCTTTCGCTGGTCAACGACGAGCACACCGGCATCGCCTGCAAGTTCAACCTGATCCCGTTCAACCCATTTCCCGAATCCGGGCTGAAGCGCTCGCCGAACGAACGCGTGAGCGCGTTCGCTCGTGTGCTGCAAGAAGGCGGCCTGATCGCCACGGTGCGCAAGACCCGGGGTGACGACATCGACGCCGCTTGCGGCCAGCTTGCCGGTGAAGTGCAGGACCGCACCAATGCCAAAGTTCGCATGACGCGTGCGCCCGTGGAGGTGCACCGTCACGGCTCGCACGTCGCCATGGCGATCGCCGCTGGCCGTGCCGAAGACCCCCAGGAGACAAACGCATGATGTTGCCGCCGACGCGAGGCCGTTCGCGGCCGATGCTCGCGTTGAACACGGTCGCGCTGATGACGCTCGCGGTGTTGGCCGGGTGCACTACGCGAACCACCGTGACCGAATCGGTCGGAGACGGCAAAGACCTCGTCACTGCCTCCGACGAGTCCGACGCCAGCAAGCGCGCGCGTCTGCGCATGGAGCTCGCTTCGGGCTACTTCGGCCGTGGCCAGATGACGACCGCACTCGACCAGGTCAAGCTCGCGTTGCAGGCCGACCCGACCCTGGGCGATGCCTACAACCTGCGTGGCCTGATCTACGCCAATCTCGGCGACGAGAAGCTCGCCGAAGAGAGTTTTCGGCGCGCGCTGCAGCTGAACCCGCGCGACGCCGACACGATGCAGAACTTCGGCTACTACCTCTGTCAGAAGAAGCGCTACCCCGAGGCGAGCGCGATGTTCGACCAGGCGTTGGCCGTGCCGCAATACCGTGACCCTTCGCGCACGCTCTTGACCAAGGGCGTGTGCGAGGCCTTCGCCGGGCAACTGGCCGAATCCGAAGCGACGCTGTTGCGCGCCTACCAGCTCGACCCGGCGAACCCGTCGACCGCGGTGAACCTCTCCGAGGTGCTGTTCCGGCGCGGCGACTACGAGCGCGCGCGCTTCTACATTCGACGCGTCAACTCGAACCCCCAGCTGACCGGCTCGCAGACGCTTTGGTTGGCTGCGCGCATCGAGCAGCGGCTGGGCAATCGGTCGGGGTCGCAAGAGCTCGGCGAGCAATTGCGGCGTCGCTTCCCCGAGTCGCGCGAAGCCGCCGCGTTCGACCGTGGCAACTTCGATGAGTGACGTACCCGCGCCGCCGCCGCCGCTGCCGACCACCGCCGGGGGTCTGCTGCGCCAGGCGCGCCAGGCACGCGGCCTGCACATCGCGGCACTCGCCGCGGCGATCAAGGTCGTGCCGCGCAAGCTCGAACTGCTCGAATCCGATCAATTCGATCAACTGCCCGATGCCACTTTCACGCGCGCACTTGCGCAGACCGTTTGCCGCACGCTGAAGGTCGATGCCGCGCCGATCCTCGCCCTGCTGCCGCCGCCGAAAGGTCATCGACTGGAGCAGGTCGCCGAAGGGCTGAACACGCCGTTTCATGATCGACCGGGCCGGCTGGTGCCGAAAAGCTGGTCCAGCGTCACCAGCCCGGTGCTCTGGATAGCCGGCTTGATCATCGCGGCGACGATTGCTGTCTATGTCGTGCCGACGCATTGGCTGCAGTTCACGACGCCTTCGGCCATCACGCGAGCGCGGCCGGCCGACACGCGCGTTGCGCCCGCGCCGGCCGCGTCCAACGCCGTCGCGCCGCCGACGCCGGCCTCTGCAGCATCGGTCGCGGTCGACAGCGCCGCACCGGCCGCAGCCGAACCAGCGCAGGCCGCCACGCCCGATGCGGTGACCGAGGCGGCCTCTTCCGGTGTGCTGCAATTCCGCACCACGGCGCAATCGTGGGTCGACGTGACCGACGCGCGCGGCCAGTCGTTGATCTCGCGCTTGGTGGAACCGGGTGAAAACGTCGGGCTCGACGGCGTCATGCCGTTGAAGGTCAAAATCGGCAACGCCAAAGGCACGCAGGTGGTCTTCAAGGGCCAACCGCTGGCGCTCGCCGCGTTCACCCGCGACAACGTGGCCCGATTCGAACTCAAGTAACGCAAGACGCGAGACCCCCATGAGCGACATGAACTTGCCCTCCATCGCCCGCGACGCGATCGACGACTTCGTCGAACCCGCCATGCCGGCTGCGCACCGCTCGCGTCAGGCGAAGGTGGTGTGGGGCTCGCGCGTCGTCACCGTCGGCGGCGGTGCGCCGGTGCGTGTGCAGGCGATGACCAACACCGACACGGTCGACGCGATCGGCACCGCGATCCAGGTGAAAGAACTCGCGATCGCCGGCTCGGAGATGGTCCGCATCACCGTCAACACACCCGAGGCTGCGGCGCAGGTGCCGTACATCCGCGAGCAGCTCGACCGCATGGGCATCGATGTGCCGCTGATCGGCGATTTTCATTACAACGGCCACCGCCTGCTGACCGATTACCCGGCGTGCGCGGAGGCGCTCAGCAAGTACCGCATCAACCCCGGCAACGTCGGCAAGGGCGACAAGCACGACCGCCAGTTCGCGCAGATGATCGAGGCCGCCGCGAAGTACGACAAAGCGGTGCGCATCGGCGTCAACTGGGGCAGCCTCGACCAGGAGTTGCTGACCGACATGATGGACGCGAACGCAAAGCTCGCGGAGCCCTTCGAGCCGCAGCAGATCATGTACCGCGCGATCCTCACCTCGGCGATCCAGTCGGCGCGTCGCGCCGAATCGCTCGGGTTGCGTGGCGACCAGATCATCCTGTCTTGCAAGATGTCGGGCGTGCAGGATTTGATCAGCGTCTACCGCGCGCTCAGCCAGCGCTGCGACTACGCGCTGCACTTGGGCCTGACCGAAGCCGGCATGGGCACCAAGGGAACGGTCGCGTCGACCGCAGCGCTCGGCGTGCTGCTGCAAGAAGGCATCGGCGACACGATCCGCGTGTCGCTGACGCCGCAGCCGGGCGAGGCGCGCACGCAGGAAGTGGTGGTCGCGCTCGAGATCTTGCAAGCGCTCGGCCTGCGCCAGTTCAACCCGAGCGTCACGGCTTGCCCGGGCTGCGGCCGCACCACCAGCACGACGTTTCAAGAGCTGGCGAAGCAGATCGACGACTTTTTGCGAGCGCAGATGCCGGTCTGGAAGGTGAAGTACCCCGGCGTCGAAAAGATGAAGGTTGCGGTGATGGGCTGCATCGTCAACGGCCCGGGCGAGAGCAAGCACGCCGACATCGGCATCAGCCTGCCTGGCAACGGCGAAGCGCCG
>JANMWQ010000824.1:0-1835 GCA_031394085.1 Rhizobacter sp.
CGCTGCCCGGCACCCGCCCCGGCGTGCCCTCGTAGACCAGAAACTGCGGCGGGTTGCCTTCGGCCGGGTTCGGCATCAGGCGCTCGAACACGTCGAGCAGCTCGGCCACGCCGGCGCCGTTGCGCGCCGAGACGAAGCAGATCGGAATCAGGTGGCCCTGGCGCAGCGCCTCTTCGAGCGGCGCGTGCAGCTGGCGCGGGTCGACATCGCCATCGTTCAGGTAGCGCTCGACGAACTCGGGGTCGACCTCGACCACCTGCTCGACGAGCGCGCGATGCGCCGCCTCGACGGAAGAAAAGTCGACCTCGGCGCCCGGCACCGGCAGCGGATTGAAGAAGCAATCGACGACCTTCGTGCCGCCCGCCGCCGGCAAGTTCAGCGGCAGGCATTCCTTGCCGAACGCCGCCTGGATCTGTTGCACCAGCGCGCCCAGATCGACGCCCGCCGCGTCGATCTTGTTGACGATCACCAGCCGGCAGAGCTGCCGGCCGGCGGCCCAGTCCATCATCCGCGTGCTCATCATCTCGATGCCGGTGCTCGCGTTGATCACCACCGCAGCGGTATCGACCGCCTCCAGCGCCGTCATCGACTGGCCGACGAAATCGGGGTAGCCCGGCGTGTCGATCAGGTGGATGCGCGCGGCCTTGTGGGTGAGGTGCAGCACGGCCGAGTTAAGCGAGTGCTGGGCACGGCGTTCCATCGGGTCGAAGTCGCTCACCGTCGTGCCGCGCTCCAGGCTGCCCGGCGCGCCGATCGCGCCGGCTTTGCAGAGCAGCGCCTCGGCGAGGCTGGTTTTCCCCGCGCCGGTCTGGCCGACGAGTGCGAGGGTTCGGATCGCCTGGATGGCGGCGTGGGGGATGGGCTGCGGCATGGCGCGCTCCTGACAAGGCAAGGCCGATGCGCTACAGCCTAAGGGATCGCCCGAGGACGGGCAATCGGTGCTCGCCGCGCCCGGGCCACGTCTGGCCTACTGAAACGCCACCTCCGCGAAGCTGCGCAGCTTGCGGCTGTGCAGCTGATCGACGCCCGCTTCGCGCAGCAACTCGATCGCACGGATGCCGATGCGCAGGTGCTGGTCGACGCGCTCGCGGTAGAAGTGGTTGGCCATGCCGGGGAGCTTGATCTCGCCGTGCAGCGGCTTGTCGCTCACGCACAGCAAGGTGCCGTAGGGCACGCGAAAGCGGAAACCGTTGGCCGCGATCGTGGCGCTTTCCATGTCGAGCGCGATCGCGCGGCTCTGGCTGAAACGGCGTTCGGGCGTGCTGGCGGCGTGGTGCGAAGGCAGCAACTCCCAGTTGCGGTTGTCGGTGCTGGCGACGGTGCCGGTGCGCATGATGCGTTTGAGTTCGTAGCCCTTGAGCTGCGTGATCTCTTCGACGGCTCTCTCGAGCGCGACCTGCACCTCGGCCAGCGCCGGAATGGGCACCCACAGCGGCAGCTCCTCATCGAGCACGTGGTCTTCGCGGACATAGCCGTGGGCGAGCACGTAGTCGCCGAGGTGCTGCGTGTTGCGCAGGCCGGCGCAGTGGCCGAGCATCACCCAGGCGTGCGGGCGCAGCACCGCGATGTGGTCGGTGATCGTCTTCGCGTTCGCCGGGCCGACGCCGATGTTGACCATCGTGATGCCGCTGCCGTCGGCGCGCACCAGGTGGTAGGCCGGCATCTGCGGCAGGCGCGGCGGCGCGGCGCCGAGGTCGTCGCCGGGTCGCGCGGGCAGGCCCTTGCGGCGCGTGATGACGTTGCCCGGCTCCACGAACGCGACGTAGTCTTGCGTGCGTGCTTCGCTGGCCATCGTCTCGTGCCCGAGCCGCACGAACTCGTCGATGTAGAACTGG
>JANMWQ010000037.1:0-4125 GCA_031394085.1 Rhizobacter sp.
CACACCAAGACGCCACCCAGCCCCAAAAAAATACCGAGCACGAAATCGACACCGGTGAGCTGCGTGGTGATCAACCCCACACCGTAGATTTGCGCCACGAGGTAGACGAACGAGCACAGGATCGCTGCCATCAGCCCGATCAGCCGCGGCAGGCGCCCGCCGTAGCGTGCCGCCAGAAAATCGGGGATCGTGTACTGGCCGAACTTTCGCAGGTAGGGCGCGAGCAGCAGCGCGACCAGCACGAAGCCTCCGGTCCAGCCCATCACGTAAGCCAGACCGCCGTAGCCCTGCAGGTACAGCGTGCCGGCCAGGCCGATGAACGACGCGGCCGACATCCAGTCGGCTGCCGTCGCCATGCCGTTGTACATCGCCGGCACACGCCGGCCGGCGACGTAGTACTCGGCCGCGTCGGTCGTGCGGCCGATGATGCCGATCGCGGCGTAGAGGCCGACTGTCGCCAGCAGAAAGATCACACCGATCCAGCGCCGCGTCAGGCCGGTCTGCTCCAGGACCGCCAGCAGCGCGACAAAGGCGACGAAGCCGAGGGTGTAGCGCAGGTAGATCCGGTCGAGCCGGTGCTTGAAGGCGGCGGTCTCGGTCGTGCTTTGGGTGTCCGCCACGTCAGTCGTCCTCGGCCAGGCCGTGTTCGGCGTCGAGCCGCGCCATCCAGCGCGCATAAAGGCAGATCAGCAGCAGGTAGGCGATCGACGCGCCCTGTGCCGCGACCCAGAAGCTGAACGGCCAGCCGAGCACCATGCCGTTGAGCTCGCGCGCGAAGTACGTCACGCCGAAGCTCACCGCGAGCCACACCCCGAGCAACGCCGCGGTGATGCGCTGGCTTGCGCGCCAGCGCCTACGCGCTGCGTCAGCCGCGGTCATGCTCGGCCGCAACGGCCCGGTTCGTCGACGTGAGGCTTGCAAGCATTGCGTATTGTGCAATCTCCCCGTTTCGCCATCGGCAACGATCGGCTCGCAGCGCCTTGGGGATTCCACGCCGTCGCGAGCTGTGACAGTATGAGCGCGGCAATCCTGCCCATCTCGGCCCCGATCCAGCTCCGGACACTGACGCCATGACCAGCTCCAGCACCACCGGCTCCTTGCCCACCGGCACCGACCCCTCAGACGCGTGGCAGGCGACCCGAGCCCAAACCTCGCTCGCCACGCAATTTCTGACCGACCCGAACGAATACCTTGCGCCCGAGCATCAAACCGACATCGGTCGCCAGACCGGCGTCGATGAACGTGAGCTGTTCGTCTCCTGCGCGCCCGATCTGGCGATGCAGCAACAGTTCGAGCACCTGCACCCGGAGTTCATCGCCATCCACGACATCGCGACCACCTCGTCGCGCAAGTTGCTCGTCGGCATCGCCGCAGCGAGCGGGCGGGCGCTGCAAAAGCTCGTGATCCGGCGTCAGGGCTACGGCACAGCGCTCGCGACGCTCGAGTTCGTCGAGCTGCCCACCGCCGACGGCAGCACGCTGCGCATGTACTCGACCGAAGCCGATGCCGACACCGCCTCGCGGCACGGGCTGGCGCGCATCCTCCTCGCGTTCAGCCGGCTCGGCGTGGTGATGGTGGGCGACCTGCCGGGTCACTCGATCGCATCGGCATTGAAGCCGTTCCATGATTTCATGGTCGCGGGCCCTTGGCCGAACCGCCAGATGTTGCTGCTGCCGCTGGCCACCGGCAGCACGCTGGTCGCGCAGGGCATGGAGATGGCACGCGGCACCGGTGTCAACGTTCGTACGACCCCGCAGGTCACCCGGCCGGCCGACGCGTGGGGCTTCATCAACGGCACCTGGAGTCGCCTGCGCGAGTACGCCGGCCCCGACGGCCGTCGTGTCCCCGCACTCGCCGGCGCACCCACCGGCAACCCGGCGGCCGCCGCGCGCGCCGAGAGCGGCGAGTACACCGGCGCGGTCGAGCGGCGCGGCCCCGATCGCCTCGCGATGCGCCCGATGCCTGCCGTGCCCTCGGCGGCCACCCGCGCTGCGGCGCCGAAGGGCTTGCTCGATCGTTACGTGCAGCAACTCAGCGAGCTGCCCGGCATGGTCAGCTGCTGCATCTTCGACGTGGCCAGCGGCCTGGAAGTGACGCACGCGGGTGCCAGCCCCGGAGCCGCCGATCTCGCGATGCACGGCAAGGCGCTGCTCGCCGGCATGGGCGCCAGCAGCCGCAGCATGGGCCTGGGCCACATGCTTCCCGAGGCCGCGATCACACTCGGTTCGCACCACCTGTTGTTGCGCGCCGTGCCCGGCCACCCGGGCCTCGCCCTGCACGCCGCACTCGACAAAACCAACGCGAACCTGACGCTCGCGCGGCTGCAGGTTCAACGCATGGATTCATTGTTCGGGGACGCGGCGAAAGCGTAGCCGCCGCGCGATTCGACACGGGTCAGTGCACGACCCGTTCAAACCCGAACTCGCCGCCCTCGAAGTCGACCGGGATCACGTCCTTCGGCCCGAACCGCCCCTCCAGGATCAGCTTGGCGACCGGGTTCTCGATGCGCCGCTGGATCTCGCGCTTCAGTGGCCGCGCCCCGAACACCGGGTCGAAGCCGGCCTTCGCCAACTCCGCCAGCGCGCGCGGCGACACATCGAGCTTCATCTCCATCTTCTCGAGCCTCAGCTCCAGCACCTGGAGCTGGATCTTGGCGATCGCCTCGATGTTCTTCGCGTCGAGCGCGTGGAACACGACCGTCTCGTCGATGCGGTTCAAGAACTCCGGCCGAAAGTGCTGCTTGACCTCGGCCCAGACCGCTTCGCGAATCTCTTCGCTCGGGTGACCGGCGAGCTGCATGATCTGGTGTGAGCCGAGGTTGCTGGTCATCACGATCACGGTGTTCTTGAAGTCGACGGTGCGGCCCTGGCCATCGGTCAAGCGGCCGTCGTCGAGCACCTGCAGCAGCACGTTGAAGACATCCGGGTGCGCCTTCTCGACCTCGTCGAGCAGCAGCACGCTGTAGGGCTTGCGGCGCACGGCTTCGGTGAGGTAGCCGCCTTCGTCGTAACCCACGTAGCCGGGCGGCGCGCCGATCATCCGGGCGACCGAATGCTTCTCCATGAACTCGCTCATGTCGAGCCGGATCAGGTGGTCTTCGCTGTCGAACAGAAAGCCCGCGAGCGCCTTGCACAGCTCGGTCTTGCCGACGCCGGTGGGGCCGAGGAACAGGAACGAGCCGGTCGGGCGGTTCGGGTCGCTCAGCCCCGAGCGTGACCGGCGGATCGCATTCGCGACGGCGGTGATCGCTTCGTCTTGACCGATCACGCGCTCGTGCAACTTGGCTTCCATCTGCAACAGTTTTTCGCGGTCGCCCTGCATCAGTTTGCTGACGGGGATGCCGGTCGCGCGTGCCACCACCTCGGCAATTTCTTCGGCACCGACACTGGTGCGCAGCAGCTGCGGTTTCGCGCCCTTGGTCGCGCCCTTCTTGGCCTCTTTCGCTTGCGCGTCGTGCAGCTTCTTCTCGAGATCGGGGAGCTTGCCGTATTGCAGTTCGGCCACCTTGTTGAAGTCACCTTTGCGCTTCCATTCCTCGATCTGAAAACGGACCCGGTCGATTTCTTCCATCAGGTGCGCCGAGCCTTGCGCAGCAGCCTTCTCGGCCTTCCAGATTTCTTCGAGGTCGGCGGCCTCGCGCTGCACACGGCCGATCTCTTCTTCGAGCAGGCCGAGGCGGCGTTGCGAGGCTTCATCTTTCTCGCGCGTGACGGCGGCGCGCTCGATCTGCAACTGGATCAGCCGGCGGTCGAGCTTGTCCATCGCCTCGGGCTTGGAGTCGATCTCGATGCGCACGCGCGACGCGGCCTCGTCGATCAGGTCGATCGCCTTGTCGGGCAAGAAGCGGTCGGTGATGTAGCGCTGGCTCAACTCGGCCGCGGCGACGATCGCCGGGTCGGTGATCTCGACGCCGTGGTGCACCGCGTACTTTTCTTTCAGGCCACGCAAGATCGCGATGGTCGCCTCGACCGTCGGCTCGCCGACCAGCACCTTCTGAAAACGGCGCTCCAGCGCCGCGTCTTTCTCGACGTACTTTCGGTACTCGTTCAGCGTGGTCGCGCCGATGCAGTGCAACTCGCCGCGAGCGAGTGCGGGCTTGAGCATGTTGCCGGCGTCGATCGCACC
>JANMWQ010000038.1:0-5315 GCA_031394085.1 Rhizobacter sp.
GATGCTGCTCGACTCCGGCGTTGCGCTGCCGGCGATCGATCTCACCGTCTGCGCGACCGCGCCGCTCGCGCCGCAGCTCGCACTGCGCGCCGAGGCTGCGCTGGCCGGGCCGCTGATGGAGATCTACGGCTGCACCGAAGCCGGTCAGGTCGCATCGCGACGCAGCACCGAAGGCGCGGAGTGGCACGTCTACGACGGCCTGCGCCTCAGCGGCGACGGCGCCGAGGCGGTCGTGCAAGGCGGCCACGTGCCCGAGCCAACCTTGCTGGCCGACGTGCTCGACGTGATCGACGCGCACACCTTCCGCCTGCTCGGCCGCTCCAACGACCTGGTCAACATCGCCGGCAAGCGCAGCTCGCTCGGCCACCTCGACTTTCACCTGAACTCGATCGCCGGCGTGCGCGACGGTGCGTTCTGGTTGCCGCCCGACACCGGCGGTGGCGGCGTGGTGCGGCCGGTCGCGTTCGTGGTCGCGCCCGAGCTGGCTGCGGCCACGCTGCATGAGACCGTGCTCGGCGCGCTGCGCCATCGGCTCGATGCCGCCTTCTTGCCGCGCCGCATCGTCGCCGTGCCGTCGCTGCCGCGCGAGCCGACGACCGGCAAGCTGCCGGCGCTCCAGTTCGCCGCGTGGGCCGAGCGCGCGCTGGCCGCGGCCAAGGGCTGAACGATGCGCAGCATCGCACTGCCGATCGCGCCCGATCACCCGGCCTTCGCCGGCCACTTTCCCGGCCAGCCGCTGCTGCCGGGCGTGGCGCTGCTCGCCGAGGTGCTCGAAGCGGTGCTCGACGAACCGGCGCTCGCGGCGCTGATCGGCCCGGCGCCGCGCATCGGTGCCGCGAAGTTCCTCGCGCCGGTGCGGCCCGGTGCGCAGCTCGGCATCACGCTCGACGTCGGCCCGCGCGGCGTGCGTTTCGAAGTGCGCGAAGGCGAGCGCATCGTCGCGTCGGGCCAGTTCGAGGTGGTGCCGTGACGACCCCGCGCCCGACGAGCACGCCTCCCGACCGCGCGAGCGGCGGCTGGACGGCTGACGCAGAGCGCAGCAACCTGCGTACGCTGCGCCTGATGCGCTGGATCGCCGTCAACGCGGGCCGGCGCATCGCGCGGCTGGTGTTGCACCCGATCGCGCTGTACTTCCTGCTCGTCAACGGCCGCGCGCGGCGCGCCTCGCTGAACTACCTCGTGCGCGTGCTCGGCCGGCCGACGCACTGGGCCGACGCGTACCGCCACATCCATTGCTTCGCGTCGACGATCCTCGACCGCGTCTACTTCTTGCAGGAGCGCTTCGACCAGTTCGAGGTCACCGACCACGGCGGCGCCGCCTTGCACGCGCAGCTCGCGCAAGGCGAGGGCGTGATGCTGGTCGGCGCGCACATCGGCAGCTTCGAGGCGCTGCGCGCGACCGCGCAAGGCCGCGGCGTGCCGATCGCGATGTTGATGTACAACGACAACGCACGGCTGATCAACGCCACGCTCGCTGCGCTGGCGCCGAACGTCAAACTGCACACCATCGCGCTCGGCAAACCCGGCGCGATGCTGCAGTTGCGCCGCTGGCTCGACGGCGGCGGCCTCGCCGGGCTGCTCGCCGACCGCACGCTGCCCGCGCACTCCGCCCCATCGGGTCATTCCGACCGCTCACGCACGTTGTGGCTCGATTTTCTCGGTCAGCCGGCGCGGTTTTCCGACGGTCCGTTTCGCCTCGCCGCCCTGCTGCGCCGCCAGGTCGTGTTCATGGCCGGGATGTACCAGGGCGGCAACCGCTACGAGCTGCACTTTGTCGAGCTCGCCGACTTTCGCGCCTCGGCCGACGCGCGCGGGCTCGACCTCGACGCCCGGGTCCGCGACGCGATGCAGCGCTACGTGACCCTGCTGGAATCGCTGTGCCGCGAATCGCCGTACAACTGGTTCAACTTCTTCGACTTCTGGGCCGCCGATGCCGCTGACCACCCCGTTTCGCACTGACCGGCGTGCGCTGCTCGCCGCGTGTATCGCACACGGCGCCGCGCTCGCGTTGCCGGTGCGCGCGCAGGCGCGTTTCGACCTCGTCGCGCTGATGCAGACGCTCGCGCAGGTCAAGGCCGGCGAGGCCACGTTCACCGAAACGCGCACCGTCGCGATGCTCGAACGCTCGCTGCAATCGAGCGGCCGGCTGAGCTTCGAGGCGCCCGACAGTTTCGTGCGCGAGACGCTCAAGCCGCGGCGAGAGAAGATCGCCATCGTCGGCAACAGCGTGACGATGAGCATCGGCAGTGGTTCCGGCGCACGCAGCCGCACCGTGCCGCTCGATTCGGTGCCCGAGGCCGCCGTCATCATGGAGGCGATCCGCGGCACGCTCACCGGCAACCGCGACGCCATCGAGCGCAACTTCACGCCGACCGTCAGCGGCACGCCGCAACGCTGGACGCTGGAGTTGAAACCCCGCGAGCCCCGCCTGCGCGAGCTCGTCATCGCGGTGCGGCTCGGCGGTGAAAACGGGCTGGTGCGCGAAGTCACCGTCGCGTTGGCCGACGGCGATAAATCGGTCATGACGATCGAGCCGATCACGTCGATACCTTCGCCCGGCGCCAAGCCGGCGAGCGCGCCGAGCTGACGGCGCGCGATGGCTCGCAGCTTCGCCCGCGTGCGCGACTTCGCCCGCCGCCGCGCCGTCGCGCTGTGGCTGCTGTGCATCGTGCTCGCCACGGTGATCACGGTGCGCACCCACTACGTCGCCGACCTGTCGGCGTTCTTGCCGTCGACGCCGAGCGCCGAGCAGGCCGTGCTGCTCGATCAGCTCAAAAGCGGCGTCGCCGCACGGCTGGTGCTGATGGGCATCGAGGGCGGCACGCCCGAGCAGCGCAGCCAGGCCTCGCTGCAGTTGGGGCAGGCGCTGCGCCAGAGCGGTGAATTCGACGCCGTGCACAACGGCGACAACTCGGGCTTCGAGGCGACGGGCAAGTTCTTGTTCGAGCACCGCTACCTGCTGAGCCCCGCGGTCGACGCACAGCGCTTCACCGCCGACGGCCTGCGCGCCGGCATCGACGAGGCCACTGCGCTGCTCGGCACGCCGGCCGGCGCGGCGGTCAAGTCGGTGATCCTGCGCGACCCGACCGGCGAGACGATCCGCATGGCCGAGAGCATGTTGCCGTCGCAGGCGCCGCGCAGCGACGGCCGGGTCTGGATCTCGCGCAGCGCGGCGCGCGCGGTGTTGATCGCGACCACGCACGCCGACGGCGCCGACCTCGACGCGCAGCAGCGCACCTTGCAACTCATCGACACCCGCTTCGCGCCGTTCAAGGCGCAGGGGCTGACGCTGATCGTGTCGGGCTCGGGCACCTTCGCGGTCGCGTCGCGCACCCAGATCAAGGCCGAGGTCGAGCGGCTCGCGATCGCGGGTGGCGTTGCGATCGTCGGGCTCATGTTGCTGGCCTTCGGCGGCTCGCTGCGCACGCTGCTCACGGCCATGCTGCCGGTCGCGTCGGGCGTGCTTGTCGGCATCGCCGCGGTCAGCCTGATCTTCGGCAACGTGCACGGCATCACGCTGGGCTTCGGTACCACGCTGATCGGCGAAGCGGTCGACTACGCGATCTACTATTTGATTCAGGCGCGGCCCGCGCCCGGTGCGCCGCGGGGTTCGGGCGCCCGGCGCTGGGTCGTGGACAACTGGCCGACCGTGCGCCTCGGCCTGTGGACTTCGGTCTGCGGCTTCGCGGCGCTGCTGTTCTCGGGCTTCCCGGGCCTGGCGCAGCTCGGCGTGTTCTCGATCGCCGGGCTCACCGCGGCGGCGTTGACGACGCGTTGGGTGCTCGTCAAAACATCGCCCGACGGTGCGCCCGGCATGGGCCTGCGCCGCCACCTCGGGCGCTTCGTCGGGTCGTGCACCGAGGTGCTGCCGAAGCTGAGCGGACCGCTCGCCGCGCTCGCGCTGCTGGCCACCTTCACGCTCGCGTGGCTGCCGTCGCCCTGGCGGGGTGATTTGTCGTCGCTGAGCCCGGTCGGTGCGGCCAAGATGAAGGTCGATGCCGATCTGCGCGCCGACCTCGGCGCGACCGACGCCGGCACGCTGGTCGCCGTTTCGGCGCCCGACGAAGCCGGCGTGCTCGCCGCTGCCGAAGCGGCCGGCGCGCGGCTCGACAGCTTGATCGAGGCCGGCGCGATCGCCGGCTACGAATCGCCGGCCCGTGTGCTGCCGAGCCCGGCGACGCAGCGGGCGCGGCAAGCGGCCCTGCCCGACGCGACGACGCTGAGCGCGCGCCTGGCCAAAGCCACCACCGACGGCCCGCTGCCCGCCGCCCGCCTCGGCGAATTCATCACCGACGTGCAGGCCGCACGCCAGCAGGCGCTGCTGACGCGCGAGTCGCTCAAAGGCACGCCGCTCTACGCCGCGCTCGACGCCTTGCTGGTGCCGGGCAGCAGCGACATGACCAACGTGCGGCCGTGGCGCGCGCTGCTCAGCCTGCAGGCCGGTAGCAAGGCGATCGACCCTTTGCTCCTGCGCGCGGCACTCGCCGACGTGCCCGGCGCACAGGTCGTCGACATCGGCGCCGAGCTCGGCGCGCTGTACGCGCGCTACCTGCGCGAGGCCGGGCTCCAGGCGCTGCTCGGCGCGGTGGCGGTGTGCGTGTTGCTGGCCCTGCACTTGCGCTCGCCCCTGCGCCTGTGGCGCATCGCGCAGCCGGTCGCTGCCGCGGTGCTGATCGTGCTCGCGGTGCTCAGCGCGAGCGGCGCGGCGCTCGGCATCCTGCACCTCGTCGGCCTGCTGCTGACGGTCGCGATCGGCTCGAACTACGCGCTGTTCTTCGACCAGATCCGCGTGCAGCAAGACGCCACGCTGCCGGGCGCGCCGCGGGTGGTCGACAACGACACGCTCGCGTCGCTCGCGTTGGCCAACCTCACCGCGGTGATTTCGTTCGGCCTGCTCGCGTTCTCGAGCATCCCGGCGCTGTTCGCGATCGGGCAGGTCGTGGCGCCGGGCATCCTGCTCAGTCTGGTGCTGTCAGCGGCCTTCATCCCGGCGCGCAGGTTTTAGAAAGCTGTGAAAATCCGTCTCCGATGCCTGCCGCGCCTACGTCAACCGCCCCGAACCTCGCCTCGCCGCGCTGGCACACGCCGGCGCTGGTGAAGGCCAGCATCGCCTGCCATGTGGGCGCCGGTGCGCTTGCCGTGGCGCAGCCCGCGCTGTGGCCGTGGGCGCTCGGCGCCGTCGCGCTCGACCACGCGCTGATCACCGGCACCGGCCTGTGGCCGCGTTCGACCTGGCTCGGCGCGAACCTGCTGCGCTTGCCACCGGGCGCGACGCTGCGCCGCGAGGTCGCGCTGACGATCGACGACGGCCCCGA
>JANMWQ010000050.1:0-1865 GCA_031394085.1 Rhizobacter sp.
GAGACACCGGCCACGCGTGCAACGTCCTTGATCGTGGTGGCCATGTCAGTCGCTGTTGAGTGCTGCGCCGTTCGTCGCGATCACGCTGGCGTAGAAGTGCGCGCTGTCTTTGAGCGTGCGCTCTTGCGTGTCGAAGTTGACGTGGACGATGCCGAAGCGCTTCGAGTAGCCGAGCGACCATTCGAGGTTGTCCATCAACGACCAGGCGCAGTAGCCGCGCAGGTCGACGCCCTGCTCGATCGCGTCGTGAATGGCGCGCAGGTGGCTGCGGTAGTAGGCCAGGCGCAGCGGGTCTTCGATGCGGCCTTCGTCGGCCTTCGGCGGGTCGTAGAAGGCCGCGCCGTTCTCGGTCACGTACTGCGGGATCGGGCCGTAACGGTCTTTGAGCCAGACGAGGATCTCGGTCAGCCCTTGCGGGTGAACTTCCCAACCGGTGTCGGTGTAGGTCGACTGCGACTGCGGCACCACCGCGGTCTTGACCGGCCAGGCCGTTTCTTCGTGGCGGATCATGTCGCGCATGTAGTAGTTGATGCCGACGAAATCGATCTTCTGCTTGATGAGTTCGTAGTCTTCGGCCGGCCATTCGGGCCAGGCCTCGCTGAAGATTTCTTTCATCTCGGGCGGATAGCTGCCGAGCATGACCGGGTCGAGGTACTGGCGGTTCATGTAGGCATCGGCACGCTGCGTTGCCGCGATGTCTTCCGGCTTGGTCGTGGCCGCGTGCTTGGGCGCGAGGTTCACGACGATGCCGATCTCGTGCCGGCCGATCGCGCGGTACGCCTGCACCGCCTTGCCGTGCGCGCGCATCAGCTGGTGCGAGGCGATCGGCGCTTCGAAACGATTTTTGTGGCCGGGCGCGAGCGCGCCGTGCAGGTAGCCGCCGTCGGTGACGACCCACGGCTCGTTGAGCGTCGCCCACTTCTTGACGCGGCCATCGAGGCGCTCGTACATCACGCTCGCGTAGTCGGCGAACCAGTCGGCCACGTCGGGGTTGAGCCAGCCGCCGCGGTCGTCGAGCGCGGCGGGCAGGTCCCAGTGGTAGAGCGTCGCGAGGGGCTCGATGCCGGCCTCCAGCAGCGTGTCGACGAGCCGCTCGTAGAACCCGAGCCCGGCCTCGTTGACCCGGCCACGGCCCTCGGGCAGCACGCGCCCCCACGCGATGCTGAAGCGGTAGGCGGTCAGGCCCAGGCGCTTCATCAGCGCCACATCGTCTGTCATGCGGTGGTAGTGGTCACACGCCACATCGCCGGTGTCGCCGTTCTTCACCAGCCCCGGTGTGCGCACGAAGCGGTGCCAGATGCTCGCCCCGGCCCCGTCGGCAAGCGGAGAACCCTCGATCTGGTAGGCCGAGGTCGCGGCGCCCCAAAGAAAGGATTCGGGAAATTGGTACGTCTTCAAGGCACGGCGCTCCGCGGGCAATGGGGTCGATGTAAACGTTATCATTCGAGCCCGAACGCACCAATTGGGGTAAGTGCGGTGTGAACGAACGTTGCGCTTCAAAGCGCTTCGCCACGCATTTGCGAGGCGAAAGCACAGCAAAAAGCCGCCTCTCGGCGGCTGTTGAAGGCGCAAGAAACTTGGCGAGTCAGACGCTTGCGGGGGCCATCGCCATCAAGCGCTGAACGCGCTCCTCGGTCGCCGGATGCGTCGAAAACAGGCCACGCAACCCGCCCGCCGACAGCGGGTTCACGATCATCATTTGCGCCGTCTCGGGGTGGCGCTCGGCGGCCTGCATCGGGATCGCGCCGTTCGCGTACTGATGAATCTTTTGCAGTGCGCTGGCGAGCGAGCGCGGGTCGCCCGAAATCTCGGCACCGCCGCGGTCGGCCTCGAACTCGCGTGCGCGGCTGATCGCCATCTGGATC
>JANMWQ010000058.1:0-4895 GCA_031394085.1 Rhizobacter sp.
GTGGTGGCAAGCTCTGCAAAAGACGGGGCTGGTTCTCGCTCTGGCAGGCGCACTGGCAGGCGCGGTCTCGGTGGCCGGTTCGGTTCAGGCCAAGGGCCCTTCCCCGGAAACGGGCGAAACGGTCTCGCTGGCCCGGTTGCCGGCCGAGGCGCGAGCCACTCACCGTCTGATCCTGGCCGGTGGGCCGTTCGTGAGCCACAAGGACGGCACGGTGTTCGGCAACCGCGAGCGAGCGCTGCCGCCCAAGCCGCGCGGGTTCTACCACGAGTACACGGTCGTTACGCCCGGTGCGCGCAATCGTGGCGCCCGGCGGATCGTTTGCGGCGGCAACCCACCCACGACGCCGGAAGCCTGTTTCTACACCGGCGATCACTACTCGACCTTTCAGCGGATCGTGCAGTGATCGTCCAAACGAAGTTTTGTTTGCTCTTTTTTTCTTGACCCGAGGAGGAACGTGACCATGCTGTTGCAGACAGTCCGTCCGAACATTGTTCAATCGATCCGCGCGTTTCGCGTCGAAGACCTGATGCAGGCGGCGCAAGGCGCCGAGCAGCATTTCCTCTACGCGAACCTCACCGCGGCCCAGTCCAAGCAAGACGTTCTCGAGGCCATCGCGCAGGCTTTCATGTTCCCTGCGCACTTCGGGAAAAACCTGGACGCGCTGTACGACTGCATGACCGATCTGGTTCACAAGTCGGGCGCGCAGCCCGGTTTCGTGGTCGTGCTCGAGCAGTTGCCCGACAACCCGCGCTTCGACCGCGAGGCCCGCGAGCAGCTGCTCGACGTGTTCCGCGACGCCGCCGATTTCTGGGCTGAACGGAAGATCCCGTTCAGGTGCTTCTATTCTTTTCAGTAGCCCGCTCACAAGACCTCGCGTCTTGGGAGCGGGCTACCGACCTGACCCCCGCCATCCCGGAAAAGCCGGCCAAGCCGGCCGCCAAGAGCGCCGCGAACAACACCTTCGGCA
The DNA here is from genome assembly GCA_031394085.1 of Rhizobacter sp. Classification (GTDB taxonomy): domain Bacteria; phylum Pseudomonadota; class Gammaproteobacteria; order Burkholderiales; family Burkholderiaceae_C; genus LMDS01. The sequence continues at coordinate 968 of JANMWQ010000058.1, forward strand.
TGAACATGCCGTTGATGAGCAGCGCATTCGACACAGCGATGTGGCTCAACGCGGCGTGAGCCGCGGTTTTTGACCCAACGCCCCGCGCGGCACCTCCGCGCGGGGCCTAGTCATTGCGCGCTCAGCGCCGCGACGAGCCCGAGGTACTCGGCCACCGGGACCTCTTCGGCGCGCCGCTGCAGATCGAACGTGCCCGCGAATTGCCGCGCTTCGAGCCAGCGGCCGAGCGTGTTGCGCAGCATCTTGCGGCGCTGCGAGAAGGCCACGCGCACGAGCTCTTCGAGCAACGCCGCGTCGACCGCCTGCGTGATCGGCAGCGGCTGCATGCGCACGACCGCGGAATCGACCCGCGGCGGTGGCTCGAACGCCTGGGGCGGCACATCGAGCACCGACTCGATGGCGTAGCGCCATTGCAGCATCACACTCAGCCGCCCGTAGTCCTTGTTGCCCGGCGCCGCAGCCATGCGGTCGACGACCTCCTTCTGCAGCATGAAGTGCTGGTCGACCACCTGATCGACCGCAGCCAGCAGGTGAAACAGGATCGGCGTCGAGATGTTGTAGGGCAGGTTGCCGACGATGCGCAGCTTGCAGCCGCGCTGGTGGGCCAGCGCGACGATGTCGACCTGCAGCACGTCGGACTCGATCACCTCGAGCTCGGGCCGCTGGCGCAGGCGCGCGGCCAGGTCGCGGTCGAGCTCGATCACGGTGAGCTTCTCGCAGCGCGCGACCAGCGGGTCGGTCATCGCGCCGAGCCCGGGGCCGATTTCGACCAGCGCCTCGCCAGGCTTCGGGTCGATGGCGGCGACGATCGCGTCGAGGATCGCGCCGTCGGTCAAAAAGTGCTGACCGAAGCGCTTGCGCGCGATGTGCTTCAACCGTTTGCGCGTCGCGCGGGCCGCCGCGCCGGGCCGCCCCAAGCAAGGCCCGACCCTCGCGGAGGGTTGCTCGCCGTACCCGGCGAGCGGGGTGCCGACATCACAGCGGCGCCTCGCGCATCTCGACGTACGCGCGGCCGCGCAGGTCGCGCACCCAATCGAGGTAGGCCTCTTCGAACTTCTGCTCGCGCAACACGTTGCGCGCCTGCTCGCGCTGTTGCTTCATGTCGAGATTGACCTCGCGCCGCTCCATCACCTGGATCAGGTGCACACCGAAGCGCGAGACCACCGGGTCGGAGATGCCGTTGACGGCCAGGTTGTTCATCGTCTCCTCGAACTCGGGCACGAAGGTGCCGGGGGAAGTCCAGCCGAGGTCGCCGCCGATCGAGGCCGAGCCGTCTTCGGAGTTCTCGCGCGCGAGCTGCTCGAAGGTCTTCGTACCCGCGACGATCTGGCGCTTGAACTCGGTCAGGCGCCGCGCCGCGGCCTCGGCCGAGAGCTGCGCCGAGACCCGCAACAGGATGTGCCGCGCGTGCGTCTGGTTCGCGGTGAAGGCGGCGCCTTCCTGGCGAGCGACCAGCTTGACAACGTGGAAGCCGGCGTCGCTGCGAAGCAACGCCGGCGAGACCTCGCCGACTTTGAGCGTCTTCACAGTTTCGACGAAGAGGTCGGGCAGGCGGTCGGCCGGGCGCAGGCCAATCACGCCGCCTTGCGCCTTGTTGCCGTCTTCGGAGATCTCACGCGCGACCGCGGCGAAGTCTTCGCCGCCCTTCACGCGCACCAGCGCCGCCTCGGCGCGCGCGCGCCGCGGCTCGATCACCTCGGGGCTCGCGCCTTCGGGCACGGTGACGAGCACCTGCGCGATGTTCAGCTGCACGCCTTTGCCTGCGGAAGCACGGCGCTGTTCGAGCAGCACATCGATGTCGGTATCGGTGACGCGGATGCGCTGGTTGACCTCGCGCTCGCGCACCCGCTCGACCGAGAGCTGGTCTTTCACGTTGTTGCGGAACGTGCCGTAGACCAAGCCCTGCTGCTGCAGCCGCGCGCGCAGTTGCGGCATCGTCATCTGGTTTTGCACCGCGACGTTCGCGACCGCACGGTCGAGCTCGGCTTCGTCGATCTTCGGGCCGGTTTCGCGCGCGTTGGTGACCTGCACGCGTTCGTCGATCAAGGCTTCGAGTACCTGCTTGCGCAACTCGCCCGGCGGCGGCAATTGCTGCTTGTTGCGCGCCGCGTCGGCGCGGATGCCCGCGAGGCGCGACTGCAGCTCGCCGTTGGTCACCAGCTCCTGGTTCACGACCGCGACGATGAAATCGGCCATGTTGGGCGTGGCAGCGGCGCGGGTTTGCGCAGGCACCACCGGTGCGGTCAAGCACAGCGCCAGCGAGCAGGCGATGTTGCCGACGGCGCGGCGGGAGAACGAAAATTCAGTCATAGGCACTCGACGCTGGCACCACCGCGCGTCCTTCGCGCAGCAGCTTGTATCCGGGCACATTGTCCTTCAAGACCTGGAGCGGATTGCTTCCGAGCTTCGACAGCCCGACCAGTTCGAGCTGAAACAGCAATCGCGTCGTCGCCTCGGAGAGGCCGGTGGACTGGCGCGTTGCGACGATGCGTCCGATCCAGCAGCCGGCGTCGTACTCGACGCCGACGACCGCATCGACCAGCCGCCGCTCCAGCGTCGAGTAGTTCATGCGGCCGACACCGTACCAGCTGCCCTTGCAGTCGCCGTTGCCTTCGCTGCCGCCGCCGCCGCTTTTGCCACCGCTATTGCCACTCCGCGCGGCCGATTCGGTCGGCGTGCTGCCGTACAGCGGCCACTGCCAGCCGAGTTCGACCTGCTCGGAAAGGCCGCGTGTCAGCCGGTAAGTCGCGCTGATCGTGCGGTAGGGGCCGGGCGAATAGCGCGCGCCCACCACCGAGCGGGTAAAGCGGTTGTTGTCGGGGCTGTATTGCACCGAGGAGTCGAGCGTCCACGACGGGATCACGGTGGTCGACGCGAGCAGCAAAAGGTCGGAGAAGCGCCGCGTCAGCGGCTGCGAATCGGGCGTGACGACCTGGTCGCGCAACAGGTAGCGCTGCGCGATGCCCAACCGCAAGCGCTCGGCGCCGGTCTCGGGGTTGATGAAGCGGGTCGTGACGCCGGCCGTCACCTGGTGCGCATCGGAGACCCGGTCGACGCCCGAGAACGCGCTGTCGGTGAAGATCGAATCGAAGTTGAAGTCTTTCGCGTAGGCGTCGAAGTTCGGCAAGGCGCTCTGGTCGCGGTACGGCGTGTTCACGTACAACAGCCGCGGCTCCAGCGTCTGACGCACGGCTTTGCCGAAGAAGGTGGTGTCGCGCTCCAGAACCCAGGCGCTGTCGAGGCTCACCGTCGGAATGATGCGCGAGCCGTTCGCGGCACTGCTGCTGCTGCCGATCGGCCGATCGATCGAGTAGGAGGCGGCATTGAACGAGACCTTGGGCGTCAACGTCCAGCCCGGCGTGACGTAGGGCCAGGCGACGCTGCCGAGTGCGTGCACACGGTCGCCGGTCGGGCGCGGCGTCAGCGAGGCGTTGGTCGGGTTCGTGAAGCGATTGAACTCGGTCTCGAAGCTGACCTCGAGGCCGCGCCCCAGCCGCGTGCTGTAGCGCGCGCCGATCTGCGGCGCGCGCTCATAGGGCGCTTCGAGGCGCGTGGTCGGGTCGACCGTCTGCAGCACTTGCCACTTCTGCACCCGCGCGTAGGTCGACCAGTCGCCGAACGGGCGGCTGATCTGGAAGTCGGAGGCGAGCAGGCGCGGCGTCAGGCTCGACGACACATCGCGCGGAAAATCTTTCCAGTAGTCGTCGTCGGAGACCCGCAACACGCGCATCTTCAGCAGCAGGTCGTTGCCGAAATCGCTGTCGTGCCTGGCCGCGAGCGCATAGCGCTCGTTGCCGGTCAGGCGGTCGTGGGGCATCAGGTTCAACCGGGCCTGGCCACTGTAGTTCGGTTCGAGGTAGCGGAACTCGGCATCGACCGAGGGGCCGCGCTTCGTGCTGATCTCGGGCGTGATGGTCGCATCGCGGTT